>CAJXQX010000058.1 GCA_913058185.1 uncultured Verrucomicrobiota bacterium | reverse complement strand
AGCATAGGTCGTGTCGTTTTGAAATTCTGGCACTACTTATAATCGATAGAAACGAATCGAAGAACCTACCATGGTAAACAAACAAGTTGGAAGCGGAGCTAGCAAAGGTTCAGGCTCTGCGGTTAGGGGTGGGCGGAGACAACAGTGCTTCCTTTGATAATAACGGACAGGCGTTAAGCCTGATATTGGTAAGGTTAGTTGAGATTGGATTCGTAGTCGAGGGGGCTTTGCCGCCGAGAACGGAACAGATCCGGGTGCGGGTGGAGAAGAACTCAATGAATCCAAAAGCACGGCGCGAAGCGATGCGGGAACAACAACTCCGTGACTGTTTAAGTAACAAGAAGTCAGCCCGGGATGAAGTCATAGACAAGTTCCAGGGTATGTCCGCCATCACGGCCGCCATAGCTTCAGCGAAGGAGGGAGTCCCGCTCGCGTGCCGTCAGCACCTCATATCGTTCATATGCCCAACTGGCCAATGCGGCCACCGGCAACCGCCAGACGTGCACCCTCCCGCCCAGCAGATCGCCTCCGCCTGCTTTCGCCGTCCAAAACTTGCTATCATTGCTCGGCACGCTTTAACGCTGTGAAAGAGGAGCCGTCCGAAGCGAGCGCATTTCACGACCTCACGCCAATCACCATCGAAAGTTCGGGGCCGGGTCCTGCCAATCCCTCCTCCAGGTTGAAGCGCGTGAGTATCTCCGCGACAACGTCCACCGACAATCGCTCGGCCTGCAATCACGCATCATCGGCGAACCCTTGCCAAAGCGGCCGTGGCCTTGTTTCCGAAGAAGAAAGCGATGCGGTTTCGTCTGGCAGAGTAGGACCATGAAGCTATCGCCAAGGTGGCACTGATAGCTGCAGGCAAGTTAGCGAAGAAATGAGGCGTCCGTGTCTTTTGCACTAGGACTAACTTTAAAAAAAGTTGGCCGGCCACCTACCCCTAAGTGACCGGCCATTTGTTTTCTGAGTTGCCTCAAATGTTCCTGCTAAGCAGGAACGTGCACAAAGTTGCATTGGGGATATCGGATGTCAAATGACATCCATAGGAAAAACTACGTATTCGTTAACCGAGAAAATCCGGAAGTTTAGTCACGCGCGATGGAGATCTCTTCGTAGCTCTATTTACCTCAGACGGGACCTACCCACTTAAGTTTAAGAAACGGTAGACTGCTTGAGTCTATTTCGAAGAGATTCTGCATTCATTGAGTAAAAATACCACATGTAACGGGGGTCGCTGACCCCGGGTTTCAGCTACCTTATAAGGCCTGCAGTCGCTCCACCGCTCCGGGCTCACTCAGCCCGGCTACAACCAACCACGATCCCGAGACTAATCTGCCTCTGCTCATCTCGCTTCGTCAGGGGGCGAACTGCTGGCGAGGTGATCCAGGGAGTTATTTTCGCTCTCTACGCACCTGACTTTTAGCCGCAGATTCGTGGGCGAGATGTGACTTCAGGAGAGACAAAACCTGGGGATTCGACGCCGCTAGATTTACTGTTTCGAGGGGATCTTCCTGGTAGTCGTAGAGCTCGTAGACGGCCGATGCTATCGGCTTACCGGGCGCCAGCCACTCCACCAATCGGTAACGTTCCGTGCGGATTGCTCGCCCGATTCTGCCGCTCCGCGGATAGGCGTGATAGGCGTAGTCGCGAATCGTTTCTCCGGGTTCTTAGACCACCGGAGAAAGATCCACTCCGTCGATGGGTTGCGAAGTCTTCGGGGCCGGTAATCCGGCGAGCGCCGCGAGGGTCGGATAAAGATCGACGGTCTCCGTCAACTGCTTGGCGGCCGCTCCGGCGTTGAGTTGATCGGGCGTGCGAATGATGATCGGGATCCTCACGGCCTGCTCATAATTACTGTGTTTGATCCACACCCCGTGATCACCGAGGTCATAGCCGTGGTCGCCCCACAATACGACGATGGTGTTGTCGGCGAATCCTGTCTCTTCCAGCGCATCGAGCACCTTGCCGAGTTGCGCATCCATATAAGTGACGCTCGCGTAATAACCGTGAATGAGTTGCCGGGTTAAGTCCGGTTCGAAGGGTGTGCCGTCGGTGCGGGGGATGGGTTTGAACGCGGCAATCTCACCATTCTTTTTTCCCGCAAAATCAGGCGCACCTACGGGCGGTTTTTCGTATTCCGGCATCGGTAATTCGGAACGGTCATACTTGTCCCAATATTTCTTGGGGGCCGAGAATGGCAGATGCGGACGCACGAATCCCACCGCCATAAAGAACGGTTTCTCTTCGTTGCGCTGCAGCCACCTCAAACGATCCGCCGCCGTCGCGGCGATGCGGCCATCGGCGTAGGCTTCGTCGAGCACGTCGGCCGCTTCCCACGCCGCACCGCGCGGACGATGCTCACCCGGTTCATCCCGGGCACCTTGATTGGTGAACAAACCCTCTTCGCGGGTGAGTTCCCGGTGATTACTCTCGGGCAACACGTAATCGATCACCTTGTCTGGGTGATGCGGCACACTCCAGGAGGCATCGTCGTTGGTATTGCCGTGACCGATGTGATACACCTTGCCCATCGAGTGAGCGACGTAGCCGTTGTTAATGAAATGCTGAGGCAACGTCACCGCGTCCGGGTAGACATCGCGGAACTGAGTGCCGAAACTATAAAAACCCGTGGAGGTCGATCGACTGCCCAGCATCAGATTGTAACGCGAAGCCATGCAGACGGCCTGGTTACAGTAGGCATTTTCGAAACGCACCCCCTGCCCGGCCAGTCGATCGAAGTTCGGGGTGGTCGCCACCTCATCGCCAAACGCCCCAATAGTGGGCTTCAGGTCATCGACTAGGATCAGGAGAACATTAGGTCGGTCAGCGGCAGAAAGCGCGGCGGCGCTCAGACCGACGCAGGCGGTGACAACGAGGAGGCATCTTTAAAAATTAAACATGAGATGAAAATTTGGATTAGTTGTGAGACGCGGGGGCGTTACGGTTTGCTGGCTTGGGGTAGACTCCGACTCCTTGCGCCCAGTCGTCCCAACGCTGCGCCAAATCGTCGGCAATCCCCGCATGCCTCCCGATTAGATCGTTGGTCTCCGTGCGGTCGGCCTCGAGATCGTAGAGCTCCCATTTGGTGGCATCGACCTCACCCGGAACGGATACTCTGGAACCCACCAGTTTCCACTTACCGTGCAAAACGGCCGCATTGTCTTCGTGCTCGAAAAACAACGGTTCGCCGCGCTCCAGAGAACGACCGGCAAAGGCGGGCGTGAGCGATTTGCCCGGCAACGGCGGAATCCGCCGCCCGTTGGAGTGTTCGGGGTAAGTCGCACCCGCGAGCTCGTAGAGCGTCGGCGCCAAATCGATCAACGTCGCTGGCTCTGCATACCACCCGGAACGCGGCGCGATGCCGCGCGGCCAGTGCGCGATAAACGGCGTTGAGATGCCCCCCTCATGAGTGAAGTGCTTGAACTTGCGAAATGGAGTATTGGACGCGTTGGCCCACACCTCGCCATACCCGGGGCCCGAACCGTAGGTGGATTCCCATGTCGCCAAGTCGAAGGGATCCGTCTTGCCCCCCAAGCGTCCGCCTTCTTGGCACGCGCCATTATCCGACAGAAACATAATCAACGTATTATCCAATTGCCCGGATGCCTCTAGGTCGGCCACGAGCCGACCGATATTCTGATCCATGCGATCAATCATCGCCGCGTAGTTCGCCATCCGCAGATCCATGTCTCGCTGCTTCTCCGGGCTCATCTCATCCCACGCCTTGAACGATCGATCGCTCAACTCCCAATCCGCATCGATCAACCCCAACTCACGCTGACGATGGAGACGGGTTTCACGTAGCTTGTCCCAACCCGCCATATATTTGCCGACGTATTTTTGCACCTCTTCCTGGTGCGCATGCAACGGCCAGTGGGGTGCGGTGTAAGCGAGATAAAGGAAGAACGGACGATCATCGTGCTCGGCCTCTTCGTGAATAAACTTCATCGCATAATCGGTGAACGCATCCGTCGTGTAGTAACGCCGATCGGTCGTGCTCTCTGGATTCTCGACGGGGTCATTCTGAAACGTGATTCCCCGCGGTGCTTCCGGCGCAAAGAAGTTGGAGGCTCCGGGCAGGTTTCCGTAGAATTTGTCAAAGCCTCGCTGCAGCGGCCAACGGCTCTGGTCGTTCATACCAAGATGCCACTTCCCGGCCAAGAAAGTCGCATATCCGCTCTCGCGAAGAACCTCCGCCAAGGTTACGCAATCGCGGTTCAGAAAGCCCCGGTAAGACGGAAAATCCGGACCGTGGTCCTTCCTGAAATCTTGGGGCGGATTGGTCATCCAGCCGATCCCCGTCTGGTGCGGATGCAGCCCCGTCATCAGGGAGGCCCGCGTCGGACAACAGCGCCCACTGTTGTAGAATCGGGAAAATTTCAGACCACCCGCGGCCAGCTTATCCAGAGTCGGGGTCTCAATTTCACCGCCGTAAGCACCGATATCGGAAAAGCCCATGTCATCGGCTAAGATGATGATCACATTGGGGCGATCATCGGCAGCAGACAGAGAGACTGCGCCAAACAAAGCCAAGGAAAGAACGAAACGTTTGGACAACGGGAAAAGGGGCATGAAGCCACGAATGGACTAATTGGCGAAAACCTCAAACCACGAAATTCCGGACCGTAATCCTCACAGAATTGTCTCGTGCAATTCACGACAAAGTTGTCTAGATAACCTTTATGCCGCCGTTTACTCTGCGTTTCCGACTCTCTCGCCTTCATCCACTCATTGTCGCGATGATCTGCTTTGCCCCGGCTCAGGGCATCGCCGCCCAGGAGAATTATGAAAATTCGCCCATCGCCTATTCCAAAAACGCGCCAGTTGATGCCATTTCTCGCCTCCAGAATCGCTTCGCCGCGACTGGCATCGCGGATGCCGAAGACGAACTGGAGATCCTACGGATGCTTCTCGCTGAGCTCGAGATCCCGATCTCCAGTCAGCTCCTGGTGTTCTCCCGCACCAGCCTGCAACGCGATCGAATCAGCCCGAAGAACCCACGCGCCATTTACTATTCCGATACCTATTACGTCGGTTGGGTGCCGGGCGGTTTAATTGAGATCACGACGATCGACCCTCAGCCCGGAGCGGTATTCTACGCCATCGATCCGCGCAAACCAGCCCGGGCCAGTGGACTTAAATTTCAGCGCGAATCCGACTGCCTACGTTGCCACGGTGGGCACTTTGTTCGTGGTATTCCGGGCGTGTTCGCTCGCTCGGGGTTTCCCGACTCGACCGGTGAACCCATCTTCAAATTCGGCTCCACTCTGGTCGATTATCGCACGCCTTTCGAGGAACGCTGGGGCGCTTGGTATGTGACCGGAGAGCACGGTCGCACGCAACACCGCGGCAACATCATCGCAACCGAAACAGACAACACTTTGATTTTCCCCACCAAGGAAGGTACCAACGTCACGGATCTGTCGGAATACTTTAATGTGAATCGCTATCTCGCGCCGACCAGCGACATCGTTTCGTCCCTCGTCTTCGAGCACCAAACCGCGGTGCAGAACGCGATTACCAAGGCGTCAATCGAAGCTCGCCGGATGTTGCATTACCAAGCCGGACTCCAGGAAGCATTCAAGGAACCCATCACCGATATGCCGGAATATGACAGCGTGAAGTCCGTCTTCGCCAGCGTCACTCGGGAGGTCGTCGATGCGTTGCTCTCCAAGGACGAGGCGCCACTGCCCTTTTGCATCAAGGGGTAGCCGGAATTCGCTAGCGACTACACCGTCGCCGACCACAAATCGGTCTATGGCAACTCGCTGCACGATCTCACCGTCCGCCGTCAGCTTTACCGCTATCGCTGCAGCCCGATGATTTATTCACCGATGTTTTTGGCCATGCCGGCCCAACTCAAAAAACAGATTTTTGAAGCTCTCGCTGATGCGCTCGACCCGGAGCTTGCCGACGAGCGTTACAGCTATATCAAAGCTGATGAGCGCGCGGAGATTCGTGCTATTCTTCACGAAACGCTTTCCTCCATCCGTCCCTTTCTTGAGCAAAGTTAGTCCGCCCCTTTACCATGCTTCTCATCTCCCGTCTTCACCTCGCTTTAGTGATCGCCGGATCGGCTTTTCTTCCACATACCGCCTCAGCCGATAAAACGGACAGCGATCTCAAAAAGAATCTGCCCTACTACGAAGACTCCGTGCGCGCGGCCGATGCCTACATCGCGGAACGTTGTGTGTTGGACCTCTACTATCCGACCAACACCTCTAACTTCGCGACGGTGGTCTGGTTTCACGGCGGCGGTCTGACAGCCGGCAATAAATCCGTCGCCGAGCGGTTGAAGAATCAGGGCATTGCCGTCGTAGCGGTAAACTACCGCCTGTCCCCCAAGGCCACGTCTCCGGCCTACTTAGAGGACGCGGCCGCAGCGGTCGCATGGGTTTTCAAGAACATCGCGAAGTATGGAGGTGATCCGGACAAAATATTCGTATCGGGCAGTTCGGCCGGCGGCTACCTCACCAGCATGCTGGGACTCGATAAGTCCTGGCTGGCGGCTCACGACATTGACGCCGATCGCATCGCCGGACTGATTCCACTCGCGGGCCAAACCCTGACGCACTTCACGATTCGAACGGAACGAGGCCTCCCCCGCGAACGACCCGTGATCGATGATCTGGCACCGCTGTATCATATCCGATCCGATGCGCCACCGATACTACTAGTCACGGGAGACCGCGAAATGGAGATGCTCGGTCGCTATGAAGAGAACGCCTACTTCTACCGCATGCTCAAAGTCGCCGGCCACCCCGATGTCCGTTTAATGGAACTCGACGGCTACGGCCACGCCCCCCAAGAACCGTTTTATCCGTTACTACTCAAAGAGATTAAACGGGTGCTAGCGAAGAAGAATGAGCCTGTGGGATGATGGGATTCGCCCTCGGCTAGACTGAATAATTGATCTTGGAGCGGAGGGACTTCTCCCCTCAGGCTCCGCGTAATTCATGAGTTCTGCGGCATCTTCTCACGGTGATTTAAGCACGCCCAAGGCGGCCATGGTCATTTGTGCGCTTGGAGTTGTCTTTGGCGACATCGGCACCAGTCCCCTCTACGCTCTGCGCGAGGCCGTGCACCACCTACCCGCGGCGGAACGCGCCGGTGCGGTCTACGGCGTGCTGTCTTTGATCTTCTGGGCCTTGATCAGCGTAGTGAGTATCAAATACGCGACCGTGGTCATGCGGGCGCACAATCAAGGTGAAGGCGGCATCTTCGCGCTATTGGCTCTGAGTGGGCTTGAAGCTTGGAAACCCAAAAAACGCGCACCGGTGGCCATCATCATTGTATTAGTCGGCGCGGCGATGCTGTGCGGCGAAGGCGTAATTACGCCGGCGATTTCGGTGCTCAGTGCCACGGAAGGATTGAGCGTAATCATGCCGGCTGCACACGAGTATGTGATCCCCATCTGTATCGTTATCCTGATCGCCCTGTTTTGGGTGCAGCGACACGGCACCCATGTCATCGGGTCCCTCTTTGGTCCGATTATGCTGGTTTGGTTCAGCACGCTCGGACTGCTCGGACTTTGGCGTATCTGGGAGGCTCCCCAGGTGCTGGTCGCTATTAATCCCATGCATGGTTGGCAACTACTCAGCACCCATCCGCACGCCGTGGTTGGCATCCTCGGCGGCGTGGTGCTCGCCATCACGGGGGTGGAAGCACTCTACGCCGACATGGGGCACTTTGGTCGCAAGGCCATCCTGCGCGCCTGGTATGGCGTCGTGCTGCCGGAACTCGTGCTTAACTACTTCGGCCAAGGCGCCCACGTCATCGCCCACCCCGCCGATGTGACGAATCCATTTCTGACGCTGGCTCCGGAAGGCCCGATGCGCATCGGGCTCGTGCTGCTTTCCGTCGCCGCTGCTATCATCGCAAGCCAAGCATTGATTTCGGGCACGTATTCACTGATCCGCCAGGCAATCCAGCTCGGCTACTTTCCGCGGCTGAAAGTGCTCCACACCAATCCTGACCAGCGTGGCCAAATCTACGTGCCAATGGTCAACTTCAGCTTGGCCGTCGGCAGCATTGCCACCGTGCTCTACTTTAAATCTTCATCGAGTCTGGCTGCCGCTTACGGTATTGCGGTCACCGGCACGATGGCGGTGACGACGTTCACGTTGTTCTTCGTGGCAACTCGCACTTGGAAATGGGCGACGCCGCTCGCGGCTGCGATGTGCTTCGCCTTCTGGACGATCGACCTAGGTTTCTTTGCCGCGAATCTGCCGAAGTTCTTCGAAGGCGGTTGGGTGCCGCTGGCCTTCGGCGCGATTCTGCTCATCACCATGCTCACGTGGAAAACGGGGCGAGTCGAAATCGCCGACAAGATTTACGGCCAGGCCACCGCAGGGCTACAACTGGCCGACATCGCCAAGAGCAGCCACATCGTGCGGGTGTCAGGCAGTGCGGTCTTCATGGTCGCCTCCCCCATTGGCCCCCCCTCGCCTTGCTGCACCATTTAAAGGCCAACAAGAGCCTGCAGAAAACGGTCGTGCTACTCACGATCCAAACCGAAGAAGTGCCAACGCACCCCGCCGACCAAAGACTCACCCTGGAAGAGCACGGCGAAGGCGTCTGGCGAGCCATCGGGCGCTACGGTTACATGGAATCGCCGGACGTCGCCGACCTTTGCGCCCGGATTGCGGCACGAGGGGTGCCGTTGAAGGACAACGCCACCACCTTCTACTTCAACCGTGAGATGATCCTGACAGGAGGCGACGCGCCGATGTTTGCTTGGCAAAAAGCCTACTACGCTTTCCTCTCCCGCAACGCCCAACCGGTCAAAGATTACTACGCCGTAATGCCCACGCAGATCATCGAAATCGGTATGCCGGTGCAGCTGTAGCCGATCGACTCACCCGCATGCCCGACGACGACACTCATTTCGATCAGCCGCGTAAAACCTACGTGATGCGCACAGAGGAGAAGTTTGTGCGCGCCAATGCCAAACCCGGACAGAACGCACCCGGCGAGCAAAATGATGTGCGGGCTTGGCGCGAGGATCAACGCGTCATCGAAAATCAAGCCGGCACGGATGATCTCACGGCACCGCCGAAATACCTGTATCGAAGGCGACGGGACTTCGTGATCTTACTCCTGCTCGGAAATGGATTCTTTGGCGGGATGATGTTTTTGAACCCGCAAAACCCGTTCGTGCTCATGTTCGGCTTGGCCGGAATCATACTTAGCAGCGTAGGTGGTTATTGGATAATCTACCACCTGATGCAGAAGTATTGAGCTCACCCGGCGCTCACTCTCGCTCACTTTTACTCCGTCGACTCGAATCGTTTCGCTTCGCGATTCTTGCGCACGGTTCCGGCGGGAAACAATTGACCGTTCATGGCGATATAGACGCCTGGCGGCAGCACCTGCAGTCCGCCAATCGCACATCCGACGTTAAAAAGTGCATCGTTTTGACGAAACCGGGCCGGCAACATGGATCCCGTAAAGACAATGGTCTTACCTTCGATACCTTCGAGCGCGGCGGCGGTCTCGGTCATGGAATCGGTGCCATGCGTGATCAAAATACGTTTCTCCGGGGCGGCCTCTACCCTGGCACGAATCAGGGCGCGGTCAGCGGCATCGAGCTCCAGACTGTCTTTGCGCAGCACACTCTCGACCTCGTAAGCGAAGGTGACATTGGCCTCGTGCAGCAACACTCCGATCTGCGGGTCGCCGATTTCGTAAGAACTCGTTGCGTCAAAATACACTTTATCGATGGTGCCACCCGTGGCGATAGCCCGAATGCTGAGGTCGGAAGGATCTGGCATACCCGCAAACTACCTGCGCAACCCCCACGAGCGAACCCAATTTGGTCCCAAACGCCCCTCCCGTCCTTGGATATTGCCAATCACGGCCAATTTTCATCCAACTGAAGGGCGACTCTTCCCGCTGCCACTTGTGAAAACTCTCATTCCCGTCGTAACTACATTCCTCGAAACCCGCACCAGTCGGCAAAATTTGCTCGCACTGTTCAAGTTGCTGGGGGTGTTGGCCCTACTGGTGAGCCTATACAGCGTGGGCTTCCACGTTTTGATGGAACGGGAAAATCAACACTTCAGCTGGATCACCGGAATCTATTGGACCCTCACGGTGATGAGCACCCTAGGCTTCGGAGACATCACGTTCCACTCCGACATGGGGCGTTTATTCTCCATCATCGTTTTGGGCACCGGAGTCGTGTTTCTATTGGTGCTGCTCCCGTTCACTTTTATCGAGTTTTTCTACGCCCCGTGGATGAAGGCGCAGGCCGCTTCCCGAGCGCCGCGATCACTGCCTCTGAGCACCCACCGTCACGTGATCATCACGGAACACGGCCCGGTCACCACGATCCTCATTCGCATGCTCAAAAAGCATCGCTACCCCTTTTTTTTCCTCGTGCCGACGGTTCCCGAAGCGCTCGAAATGCATGATCGCGATCTGCCCGTGGTTGTGGGGGATCTGAGTGACCCCGAAACCTACGAACGCGTGCGCATCGACCAGGCCGCTCTCGTCGTCACCACCCGGTCGGACATCATCAATACCAATGTCACCTTCTCGGTGCGGGAGATAAACGATAAGATTCCAATCATCGCCACGGCGCGTTCCAGCGCCGCCCGCGATGCACTCGAACTGGCCGGTGTTTCGGAAATTCTTTCCCTCGATGAAATCATGGGACAGGCGCTTGCTCGGAGGGTCATCGATGCCGGATCTTGCGCGCAAATTATCGGCCGCCACGGTGAGTTGGTCATCGCGGAGGCTACCGGCTACAATACCGATCTCGTCGGGAAATCCGTCGCCGAATGCAATATGCGGGCTCGATCCGGAGTGACCGTGGTGGGCGTGTGGCAGCAAGGAAAGCTGATGCCACCGGATCCGAAGAAGGCCATCGATGAACACACCTTCTTCATCCTCAGTGGCACCCAACAAGAGATCGACACCTACAACGAAGTATTCAGCCAAATTCGAAACGAAAACGAAATCGACCCCAGTGTATTAATCATTGGCGGAAGTCGCGTCGGTAGCGCCACCGCCCGGGCACTCAATGAGCGTGAAATCGCATGGACGATTATCGAGAAAGATGCCGACCGTATACTTTACCCGGAACGCAGCTTCGTGGGGGATGCCTCCGAGTTCGATTTACTGGTAAAGGCCGGCATGCATCGCGCCACCACCATCATCATCACCACCCACGACGATGATACCAATACGTTCCTGACTATCTTCTACCGCAAGCTGCGCCCGAAGGCCCAGCTTATCAGTCGATGCACGCACGAAGCCAATGTTTCACGCCTACATCGGGCCGGAGCCGACCTGGTGCTTTCCTACGCCGACATGGGCGCAAACCTGATTTTTAACGAGCTCAAAGGTAAGGAAAACCTCCTGCTCGCCGAAGGGGTCAGTGTCTTTTCAACCCCGGTCCCGTTGTCTCTCTCCGGTATGACTCTCGCGGAGTCGGCGGTCCCCAGCC
The DNA here is from genome assembly GCA_913058185.1 of uncultured Verrucomicrobiota bacterium. Taxonomy (GTDB): domain Bacteria; phylum Verrucomicrobiota; class Verrucomicrobiia; order Opitutales; family Opitutaceae; genus Actomonas. The sequence goes on along the minus strand of CAJXQX010000058.1, from coordinate 13,363 downwards.
ATACGGGGTGCTCAATCGTCGCGATCGAGAGTGGAGGTCACCGGGAAACAGAGTTTAAACCTGACACCCTGCTACCCGAGAATGGAACCCTCACTCTCATCGGTTCAGTCGAAGCCGAAGAGAAATTCCTCAGGATGTTCGCCGATCAATCGGCGGCTTTGTAAGCGAGCCCATTGCGCAAAATCAAATCGAGCAACGTCTCGTAATCAGTCCCGGCCGTCTCAACCGCCTCGGCAAAATCTTCCCCAAAAGCCAGACACGGATTAGGGTTAGCTTCCAACAAGTAGAATTCACCCGCCTCTGACATCCGGAAATCCAATCGGGCGTAACCCGTCAGACTGAGCGCTTGATAGATCTGCTTGGAGAGCCGCACAAGTCGACGCGCTTGCGTGGGGGTCAACTTAGCGGGTTCCGTCGTGAGCCCAATCTCCTCCTGATGGGCATAGCTCCATTTGAGCTTGCTGGTCGCAATATTTGGCGCGCCTTCGGGGAGGTTCGTCATCACCATTTCCCACGGCTCGAACGTCTTCAAACGGTCGTTGCCCACGACACTCATGTAGAGTTCGCGACCCGCGATATATTGCTCCGCAATCGCCGGACGGCCGGTCTTGCGATGGAGCATATCCACCCGCTTCGCAAGCGCCGCATCGTTACTCACCACGGATGCCCGCGAGATTCCAACCGACCCTTCGTCGATCAAAGATTTAACCAACAAAGGAAACGGCAACGCCACCGGTCGGCGCACTTTACGGCCTACGGGAAATACCGCAAAATCGGGCACTGGAATGCCGTGATGCGCGAGAATCTGTTTGGAAAGTGCTTTGTCGTGAGCGAGGGTCAGTCCTCGTGGATTACATCCCGTGTAAGGCACTTTCAGGAGTTCGAGATAACTCACGAGGTGCTGATCAAACAACGGTTGCCCATCGAACTCCTCTAGCATGTTGAACACGATATCCGGCTGCATCCGCCCGATCGTTTCCCGCAACAAATCGAGGTCGCCGTAAAGTCCCACCGGATGCACGTCGTGCCCCATCTGCTCGAGCGTAGTTTTGACATCATACTCCATCTTCCACGGATGGATCTGCTCATCGGTCAAACCCTTAATCGTTTCGGGAGGCACCAACGCTTCGTGCATTAACGCCAAAATTCGGCGGGGTTTTAGGCGACGGACATTCATGCTACTTATAAACAGATACCTCGATGCGATGGACGCATCGCATACGGCGTAAACATGTCGACGAGCTCATCCCGGGGCACGGTAGGGCGCAATCCCCAACCGCTGCCCTCGAACGCACCCAGGCGATCTATCCAAATAATGGCGGCCTATTTACTGCTCTTTTTTCGTGATTTGCTCCCGCCGCGTTTCTGCGGATCGGTGACATTCCCAACTCGCTCCCATTGGTCCTGTTTCTTCTCATCGAATTTATAGGACACCGCCATCGCGATCGGGGTGGGTTCACCCTCTGCACTGATGTGCGGGGAAAAATCTAAGCTGATCGTCGCCGCCAATGCCGAAGCGATGAAATGGGGATCGTCACCAATCAATACTTCCGGGTTCACCACGTCGCCATGCTCATCCACGACGAAATTGATTACGACTTCTTCGCGTTTTCCGGTGCCGCTGAGTTGAGTTGGGTAGTAAGGCTCGATCCATGCTGAGGGCTCCGGCCATTCTCCGACATCATCCGCTTCAGTCGGGTCTTTTTCGAATCTTTTAAATACGTTGCGACCCGCCCATTTGCTGAGTGCGTCGTCCGCGCGAACGATAAACATGATCGGCATCTTTACCCGTTGCGCGACCGGTAATCCGTCGCGACGCGCCGGCGAAAATCGCCATTTGGCCAAGACCTTTTTAACTGACTCACCAAATTCTGGATGAGTCGCGTAGGAGATGTCAGGGTCTTCGACGGCACCATGGCGAGTCACTTGGAAGATCACTTCAACCTGTCCTTCGACCCCAGCGGAGCGAAGTCCTCGGGGGTATTCCGGCTCAACGGGTCGAGTCAAACGGGGCGGCACGAAATCATCGGCCGCGATCAAACCAGCGACGCCACCAACACAGCCGAGGACCAAGCCCCGAATGAACTTTTTCGAAAATAGATTATTCAATGACGGTATGCGTTCTGGATTCTTCGATTTTTTGGTAGTGAGACATTGCCTCATCCATCAGCTCGTTAATCTTAATTTGTCGTTGGGGAAATCCGGGATGATTGGCCAGCCAGCCATTAACCGTCGGGCCACCCTTGGAGGCGATATCCTCTTCCATCCGTTGGAGTAGGCGCAAGGACTGACGCGGGTCGTAACCGGCCTTGGCCATATAGATCAATCCGATGTGATCGGCCTCAAGCTCTTTTCCCCGATCGAATGCCGACTGCGTGATGCCCGTGACGCCTCCACTAGCCGCCGAGCCGACACTGGGAATATAAACCCCCGTGCCACCAATCGTCGTGCCGATACCGATCGAAGTCGCGGCACCTAAAGGCTTAAGCATCCAACCTTGAGAATATTTTTCGTGAGTGTGTCTCGCCACGACGTGCGCAATTTCGTGAGCAATCACCGAAGCCAATTGATCTTCATTTTCGCAAAAATCGATTAAGCCGGAAAACACCGCAACTTTCCCTCCCGGCATCGCGAATGCATTCATGACCCCCGGGGCATGGAATACCACAAACTCCCATTCAGCATTGGGCACATCCCAAAAAACGGTCCGGGAGAGGCGCGAGCCAATCTGCTGGACAATCTTTATCTGGGACGGATTACGCGACATTTTCTGCATCGACTTGAGGCGTTTGAACTCCGCGATCGACTTAGCGGTGATGTCTTTATCATCAACGAGACTAATAGCATTGCGGCCCGTTATCGGCACTTCTTGGCAGCCCACTGAAGCAAGCAAAACCATCGTGGCCAAAGCAGGCACGATTACGGAGCGAATGGAGAAGCGACTCAACATGATGAAAATACCAAAGAAATTATACAAATGGCGGGGGAAGCATAAATGGACCATCTTTACCCCGTAAATGTTCCAATCAGATCTACAACGGCACGATTGTGGACCCATTTGATCAATTTCACTCGCGGATTAACTCCCACTACCCGTTTGAAAGTCCCCCGAAACGATCCACTTTCCCAAAATCAACATTCAGACTGAACAAATCCCGCTGCAGGCAGTCCAATCACACCTGCCCAACGATTTTTCAACCTGCTCTATTCGAAAATGTCAGACAAACAGCCCCCCAAGCACCAGATTATAGACTGGAACCCCAACGCCTCCCAAGGCCAGCGCCCTGCTGGCAACTCAGGCCGCAACAAAATCTTCATGGCGGTAGCCGCCGTCTCGGTGCTCATCGCCGGCGCCGCGGTCGGGCTCTCCTGGCGCGCCATGCAGCAACAGGAGTCCAACGCCCCCGTCATATCGGAGGAACAACGACAGGAATTCGTCTACAAGAGTCGCGGCCGGGCCGAGCTCGCCTACGAAACCGCCTCTCAGGCTATCGGGGCCGCCCGCAACTTACCGATCAACCACGAGGGACTCCTCCAAGAGATCGCCCTGATCGAGAAAGGGTTCCTCCTCGCCGAATCTCAGCTAAAGAACGGCGACTACGCCGCAGCCGGCGCGGCCCTCGAAGTCACCATCGCCAGCACCCAGGAGTTCACCGAGACCGTCGAAATGCAGCAAAACGCCAACAAGCGTTATGACGACCTCTACGCCCGACTCCGAGCGGTTGAACGCTACAAAGAATTTTCCATCGAATCCTACGATACCGCCTACAGCTCGATCGGCGAAGGCCGCCACCTTCTAGAATCGGGCTCATTCCGCGCCGCTTGGCAGGCCTTCGATGAGGCCAGCGAAATGCTCGACGGATTCGAATCCCGCAAGGAGGAGTTCGTTAAAGAGAGCCTCCGCGCCGGCCAACGCGCCTTGAAAATTGGTGACCGTGAAGCCGCCGAACTCGCCTTCCAAAGCGCGCTCGAATATGACTCGGCCAATGAAGCCGGTCTCCGCGGACTCGATCGCACCGAAAACGCGGCCGAAGTATTCGAACTTCTCACCACCGCCAAGATCGCCGAGAAGAATGCTGAGTATGATCGCGCCATCGCTGACTTCGATCGCGCCTTCGAACTCGATCAATATTCCACCGTTGCCCAACAGGGTGCCGCCCGCGCTCGCTCCGATCAAGAGGAAGCCCAATTCAATGCGTTTGTAGCCGAAGCCACCGCCGCGGCCGAAGATGAGGACTGGACCACGGTCATCGCCAGCTACGAACAGGCCCTCGAAGTCTACCCCAAGCGAGACGATATCGAAGACGCCCTCGATGAGGCTCACACCGAATATCACGACGCCCAGGTCCACGACACCTTGGCCAAGGCCTACGACCTCGAACGCGACTACGAATGGGATCAAGCCCGCTTCGCTTACGAGGATTTGCTCGATCTAGAACCCGACTACGAAGACGCCATCGAAGGCCTGATCCGCGTCGGCCGCACCGTTCGTGCGCTGCTCGAGTATGAGAAGCTCCTCGAACTCTCCGAGCAGCACCTGCTCGCCTCGGACTACCAGGCATCCATCCGCACATTCAATCAGGCGATGCAGACCAAGCCGAGCTATCTGGAAATCACCCCCGAGGCCACCGAGATGCGCCGCTTACTCGAGGTCAACAGCAAGCCAGTCGACATCACTTTCGTTTCCGATACCAAGACTTGGGTGAGTATCACCAACTTCCGCATGCTCGGAAAAGTAAAACAAGAGATGGTTTCACTCCCACCGGGTGACTACGAGGTCATCGGTCGCCGTAAAAACTACCAGGATGTCATGCTCTTGCTCAAAGTGCGGCCGCAAATGTCCACCAATCTCGTCTCGGTGATCTGCCAGAACCGAGCCGACTCCTAACCCGGATTACCCATGACCACCATCCGATCACTCCTGCGACCCTGTGCTGGTGCTCTGCTGATCGGAATCAGCGCCACCTGGGCCGCAGCTCAAGTAGAGCTTCCGCCATTGCAGACGTCCGGCTCCAGCCGACGCGCCTTGGAGAAGCCAAAATCTTACGAGCCCACCACCTTGCCGAGCGCAACGGTTTACTCCCGTGGCTCGTCCCGCGGGACCTCGAAGATCCCTGATCCTGGCATTTTCGACGGCACCGATTTCCCGGAAGAAGAACGCCCTGAACAGGCCCAAATAGCCCAATTTGAAAACCCCGGTGGCCAGCCCCCTCCCCCGACTAAAGACGAAAAAGGTCCCGGACAGGAAAAAGGCGGCGGCGGACAAGGTCCAGGCGGTGATGGTGGTCAACAAGGCGGCGGCGGACCGCAACTCGCTGGTGGTCCTCAAATCCCCGGACTCCCCCCCGTCATGGGTGGTGGTGGTGGTGCCGGTGGCCAACCCGGGATGCCCCCCCCTCCTCTCCCCGAAGGCGATCAAGGCGACGCCGGCCAACCCGGTGGTAGTGGCGAAGGCGAACCTGGTGAAGAAGGCCAAGAAGGAAACGGTAAAGCCGGAACCGAAGGAGCTCCCGATGCCGCGGGACAAGAAGGGCGCGCCCTCGATAAACCCTCCGAAATGCAAATCGGCGACGAAGGTGCCAAACTCGCCGAAGCCGATCTCCCCCAAACCGACCCTTCCCGTCAGCTGGAAAGCAAGCCCGGCGAAGATCGCATGAGCGTGAAAGCGGCTTCCGGCAACCAACCCTCCAACCGCGGCAAAGGCACTGAGCGCGGCGTCGACATCCCCTCAAACCTCTAAGCCCCATGAACCGCGCGACCGCCCTCTTTTCGTTCCTCCTCATTGCCACCCCGCTTAGCCTATCAGCCTACACGGTGGTCTTCCCGACCTCTGCGATCGAGGCAGCTTGGGAACTTAACGCCGAGGAATTTAAGGAAGAATTTCCCGGCATCAATTTTACCGATCAAGAACTCACCGACGAGGGTTGGTATGTGCGCTACAAGCACGAGAACCTCACCTACTTTTTCGGACCGATCGAGAGCGAGGGAGAAGCTTACCAAAACGAGGGTAAGATGCATGAACTGCGTAACGATGTGGTCGCGAAACGCCCTGCCCTGGCCGACAGCACCGTCGATGTGGTTTTCTATTCTTACGATCCCCGGATGGGTCCCGGCGGTGGCCCCGGAGGCAACGGCTCAGGCGGCCCCATGACTGTCGATGGTTCCGGCCAAGGTCAGATGGACCAAGGCGATCCCAACGGTCAAGGCGGCACGATGGAGCAAGGTGACGGCACCGGTGCAATGGATGGCCAAGGCCAAGGTCTCGCCCAACTCGATCCCATGGGGCAAGGTGGTCAGGGCGGTCAACCCGGGCAGCAAATGGGCCAAACCGGCAGCCAAGCCGACGGTCAAGGCCAACAGATGGGCCAACAGGGCTCTCAGTCCGGATCACAAGGTCAACAGGCGGGCCAGTCGGGATCCCAATCCGGATCCCAGGGCCAACAGAGCCAATCCCAAAGCGGTCAGTCCGGATCCCAAGGCCAACAGGGACAACCCCAACTCGCGCAACTGAATCCCATGCCCGGCCAACAGAGTGGATCACCCAGTTCGTCGTCCGGCAGTCCCAGCAGCTCCAGTTCATCTTCCCCGAGTTCAAGTTCGTCGAGTAGCTCCTCATCGTCCTCTTCATCTTCCAGCTCTTCATCGAGCAGCTCATCAAGTTCGTCCTCGAGCAGTTCCCCTTCTAGTAGTCCGCCGTCTCGCCCCAGCTCGAGCGTCAACATCGGAGAGATCATCCGCCGCCTCTTCGGCCTCGGCGGATAAGTCCGGTTGGGTGGTGTGCCTCTCTAGTTATGGATTGGCCACAAAGAGCCGCAAAAACACTCACCGACAGTTGGATGGCCTTGAAGCGCCCATTGGGCGCACGGAAGATCACCCTGCCAACGGGATCACTCACTTTGGGTCTATTTGCCAGCCATGAAAAACCTATTTGATCCCAGCGCTTAACGGTCTATCGCCACTATCTCTCAGCACGCAATTTGCACCGCATAAATTTCGAATGTTCGTAATACGAACATTCGCAGACTGAAGTCTCGGGCGGAAGAGCTCGGTTAGTTTATCCGCACTGCGATGAAGGCGCCGTCGTGCTTGTAGGCAACTTCCCGCATCAGGTTGGCGAACTTCATGCCGGTGTGCGCTCCCATCAGCGGATAACGTAGCATCGTGGGCAAAATCGGATGCAAAATCCCTCCAAATATTCGGCTCGCTTTGTCGAAATTACCGTTCACGTAAAACACCACAATATCACCTACCCACCCCTATAATGCGCACACGCCCTCTCTCCTCGGCTCCGTGGATTAAATTTGGGACAATCGCCCTCGCCCTCGCGGTGGCATTTTGGCTGGGACAGCGTTTGCCCATCGGGGATTCGAGTCAGCTTCATACTGAGGCTGAATTCGAACAAACACCCGACGGCCAGCGCGGTTCGTTTCGATTCACTCCGCCCAAGCCGTTAAAGCGATTGATCACGGAGTGGGAGCCACAACGCGCCCTCGTTCTCAGCCTTTCGTTTGCCGAAGCCATGGCAGCCCCAGATATCGCGCGTTATCAGATCAACCTGATTGAAATCGCTCACCGCTACAACGACGTCCTGGCGTTCGGTGAACATGATCAGACCCAGGCTCACGCCTACTTCCTGTCGCTGATTCGAAATCACCCCCAAGCGGATTCAATTCTATCCAAAACCCACTTCGTCGATTCCCGCAATCTCATGCGCTGGACGCGAGATTTCGGCCCCATCTTCGGTCTGTCTCGCCAAGACCAACTCATCGCAATCGACAACGTCTACCGCAATCTGAATCGAGACCTCGAAGAGGCTGTTTATCAAAATACCTATTCCTTTCGACGCTTCATGGCCCACCAAGGTGATGCCATGCCGAGTGACCTCGCGGTTGAGATCGAAGAACGCTACGAGGTTCCCGTGATGCTCGTGCGACCACCCCTGATACTGGATGGGGGCGACTTCGTGCACGACGGTCGGGGCAATGTATTCATCTCCACGCAGACGCTGGTGCGCAACGGGGGAAACCGCCATACTCTGGAGGAGCTTTTCCGCTACTATTTCGGGGCCAAAAAGCTACATGTGCTGCAATCCCTCCCCGGTGCTACGGTCGCTCATCTGGATATGATCTTCAAATTCGTGAATGATCAGACCGTGGTGCTTCCCGAGTTTCACGCCAATGCCAAGGAGGAGCTCTTCAATCCCTACCGAACCGAACTGGTTAAGCGCGTGCAGGAAATCCTCGCCACCAATGAACGTTATCTACGTCGCAACTTTCCCAAACTGCGCATCATTAAAATGCCGATGCCGCCGATCCAATTCCAGACACCTGAGAAAATCCTAGAAGAAGCCATCGACGATTTCATCCGAATCATCGCCTTGAGCCGAGGGGTGGCGGAAGCCAAGCAGTTGGAAAATCTAGACGCGGCGAGCAAACTCGAGCTACGGACCAACGTAACCGCTATCATGCGAAAGGAAATTGGCCCGATCAACCTAGAGACCCCGGAAGGATTCAACGCCGTATTAAAAGCGTATGGTCACGCCCCATTGAGTAATCTTTTCGACATTCATTCCGAGTCAGTGACCCGATACTTCTCATATATAAACAGCGTTTTCCTCCACAACCAACAGGGGGAGCACGGCTTCATCGTTCCGCGATTCACGTCGTCTCATCCTGAATTTAATCAACGCCTCCAGGCCTGGGAGCAGGAAGTGGAAAAGGCTTACCACGAAGCGTGGCCACAGGCGAAAATCCACTGGATAAACTGCGACTCTTTCGTGACCGATTCGGGCTATATCCACTGCACCACCATTACGGTGCCAGCCCTACCCAAGTCTCGAAACTAAAACTTCCCTCTTGGTCCCAAGACACGCCTGCGATGCGTAAATCGCGCAATCCACCGCGCCTAATTCGTGCGCACCGCGATGAAGGCGCCGTCGTGCTTGTAGGCAACTTCCCGCATCAGGTTGGCGAACTTCATGCCGGTGTGCGCTCCCATCAGCGGATAACGCAGCACCGTCGGGAAACCCACCGCGTTGATGGAGACATGGCGGTCTCCATCTTCCTTGCGCGGGTTGATCGTTTCGAGGCGGGCTAAAACAGGGTCGGCTTGACCGGTAAATTCATCCCCAAAAACAAACACCGCCATTTTCATTTCTTTGTTGTCGGGCTGATAAAGAGAACGAATCGCTCGGAAGATTCCCGGCACCGGATTCGAATTACTGAAGGTGGGATAATTAGCGAGAACGCGCATCGCACCGAGTCGCGTCTCCGGGGTGTCTTGGAGCCAGATGCCCGGAGTGCCTCGCAGCATGAAACGACCATCCGCATCGAGGAACTGCATGCCTTTGATTTCCGGATAACTATCCAAGACGTTTTGAATCTTAGCCATCGCCATCTCGTTGAGTTGATCGGTGGTGGTTTCGCGCATCGAACCAGACGTATCGAAAACAAATGCAATGTAGTTACTCTCAACCGGCAGCCCCACCGGTAGGTTGATATCCGGCAACGGCATCTCGACTTCGAGTTCGGTCTGCATGGATGCGATCTCAGCCTTCTCATCCTCCACCTCCACCATCAGTTTCTCCTGACCGGCTTGCAGCTGAGCTATTTGCAAACTGAGCGTATCCATCATCGACCGGAGACGCTCCGATCGAGACATCGCTTTATTCACCGAATCCTTCGCTTCCACGGCTCGTCTCGCCACTTCGGATTCCGTGGCATCAAGCTGCTCCATTTTCGACAAGCGTCGCTGGGCAATTTCCTGTAACTGATCGCGTAGCGTTTGGATCATATTATTGGCCGAACCCATCGTGATCACAAACAGCAATACGATCGCGCCGAATCCACAGCAGATACAGTCGAGGAATGATAAGCCGAAGTCGGCCGATTCTCTTTTTTGTCGGGCTCTCATCGGATATCAGGCCAAGACGGCGCGGGGCTTACCAGCGCCCCTTCGGTGCGGTCAGCTAATTGCCAAAAAAGGAATGGCGACGCGGGGTCACCTTCCAACGGATACAAAATTGTGTTCACCGGAATATCCGGGGCTGCGACTCGCACCGCGGCATTAAAAAAGCGCACCCGATCCGATTCCGAAACGAATTCTCCACTCGCGTAACTGTCGCTCTGCGTCGGGAGTCCGTCGGTGAGTAAAACGATCGCATCCGGCACCGTGCTCATCGATCTCACAAAATTGAAGGCTCGTTCCATATTGGCACCGCCTTCGGGCACATACTCCGCGAGCGAGTCCAAAACTTCCTTAATCATCTCACCGTCTTCGCGGTCAATCCAATCAACCGAGTGGGTATCGATCAAAGGCACGGTCTCCTCGGCAAACATGAGCACTTGAAATGATGAGTCCACCGGCAGCGAAGAAATCATCCACCGAATTGAATCCACCACTCGAACCCATTTGGGCGACTCCCGTTTCTCATCATCCGTCTTACTCTGTAATTCAACCGCCTCGGCTATGGTATTTCCCACCATACTACCCGAGGCGCGGACGAGGAAAAGGATGTGCTCACCTTCCATCTGAAATCCGGTGAGATACTGGCGTCGTTTGACGTTTGGGATCGGCACCGGATCGGGAATCTCGGCCGTCGCTAATTCTTCTTTCTCCGCGAGGAGTTCGTCCAAATCTTTCTGCATCTTAGACTCACTTTGCAGCAGCTTCGCAAGGGCTTGTTCGAGTTCGACGACCTCTGCTTCCGTGATGGTGTTGCGCGATTCGGTTTGCTCGCTTTCCCCCTCGTCGGCCTGCGCTTCCAATGTGATACGTTCAATGCGGTCTTCCTGACTCTTCACATCAAATTCATACTGGCCGACCACTTCCCGAATCTCTGCCACCTGCTGTTCCTGCGCGTTCCGTTGTTTGCCGGCCACGAGCACAAACAACAGCAGCACGCCGCCAAAGCCGCAGCAGATGCAGTCCAAAAAGGAGATGCTAAAAAGCTGCTGAGGGCGGCGTTTCTGTCTGGCCATGGCGAATTAGGATACGGGACTAAGCCGTGCCCGGACGGCTTTCGGCTACGATCAATAGTTCCACTTCTTCGGCCCCGGATCGAATCTTCACCCGATCACCTGGAGCCATCAATAAAGCGCCTGAATCGGGCGTCTCGATATGCCATTCGCCATCTTGCCGAATCAGGCGCACCGGCACCGGACCAAGTCGAGCGAGGGCCGGCACCGCCGGAGCATCGGCATTTCCATCGCCCTGCAAAACTTCCGGCAAGGCGTGTAATGAATAAGCCGATCCATCAACCACGAGGTGACTGGCCACCAATCCTGGTGACGGTTTCGCGGCGGCCACATGCACCACCTCGATGCCACCACCCGAACTGGTTTCAGCCCGCGCAGATACTTCCACCTTGCTTACAACTGGGACGGTCGTGATGTCTTCGGCCACCTCGAGATCGGCCGCAAATCTGGCTGCGCCGCGCGCGGCCGCTCCGTGCTGCAAATGCACCACGCGACCGAAGCCACGGGTCGTCAAAGCGTCATCCAAACCGGGCAACATACCTACCCGAGAACTGACCACCACGGTCACATCTTTGGGCTGGAAAGAACTGTCACTGAGGAACTTCACCGCCGCATCGGCCCAACCCTGTTCGTGCGGAGCGAGATCACGGCGGAGGGTCTCACGCGGGAATGCGGCCTGATAAACGCGCGATGAGGTCTGGATCGAATATCGAATGTCCGTGCCACGGCTCGCATCGAGCAACTGTTCGCGGGTTTGTTCGTAAAAGAGTTGGTCGAGTTCCCGTTGGGCCGTCACATCGAAAGCGGTCGCTCGCAGGAAACGGTTCCCCATCGATTTGTGCAGGCCTTGAATCAGTGGCACATAGCCCAATCGCGGCAATCGCATGTAGTGACGCCGATTCAGGCGGCCGTCGGAATCAGTTGTCAGCAACGACATCGCAGCCGAGTGCAGATGCAGATCCATATAGAGGATACGACCACCGGTGATGCTGCCCATCGAGGCCGGATCATTGAGTGAACTGGTGGACAGCCCACACAGCCCGGCCAAAGGGATACCAAGGTCGCGCGCAATCGCGAGGATCAGTCCTATTGCCGGATTATCGGCATTGGAATCGCCCAGTAATTGTCCCGGCATCGCGAGGACCACCTTCTCCGGTTTTCCGGACGACTTGCAGAGGTTTTCCCAAAACGAATGCAGGAAGGCGTAGGCGAGCTCCGAGTAAGCCGGGGTGCGCGGCGGGCCTTCGAGATCGGACGGCGCGAGCGAAAGATGCTCCCAGAACACGTGACTCACGGCTCGAGGGAAAAGCCGCCAGTGCTTCTCTGCTTCCCGTCCGAAGACGAGTTCGGAGCCGTTCCAAGCCGCGAACGCGGGCCATTCTCCCGCTGCTTCGTTGACCGTTACTAGACCGTCAGTCGACGGATCCAGCATCGCGGCGTTAAAACCAAAATCGGAAAATTCAATTCCACATACGTGTGCCATGATTCAAATAAAAGGGGTTAGGGTCTCTCTAAAACTCAGACGAGTGTTCCGTCCATGTCGTCACGGGCTGGGACCTTCATCAGGTCGACAATCTTGATCCGACAATACTCTTGGAAATCTTGGATGAGGTGCTCCTGCCGCGATTGCAGCAGATGCATGAAAAACATCAGAACAATACTGAGCACCAGCGCGACGAGCGTGGAGTTAAACGCCAGACCGAGTGAATTGGTGACACCGGCGAGATCGCCCTTGAGGGCTTCGTCGGCCTTCGCCAACGCATCACCAATACCGCGCACCGTGCCGATAAACCCGACGGACGGGATCGCCCACGTAATGTAGCGCACCAATGAGAGGTCAGAGTCCAATTCATCGGCGGCGGCTTGCGAACGCTCCTGCACCGCACCCGCAGCATCTTGGATGGAGTGGGTCGCACTAAACCGCTGCAACGCCGAGAGCACGAAGCCCGGGAGCAGTTTTCGGGAGAGCCCCTTCTCATGCTCCATCACCGTCTGCACATCCTTCGCGTAGTCGAGGGCCGCTTCGGGCAATATTCGCTGGCCCAACTCGAGCTCCACGAAATCACGGCCAATGATTTGGCGTTCACGGCCGACGAGGATCAGCTTGTAGGCGAGTAGGATCGTGGCCCAGGACATCAGAGTGAGACAGGCTTGCTGCTCATAATCTTTTAGGATCACTACGAAGTTACGTTGGGATTCTTCCTCCTCCTCGGCTCCACGGTTCTCGAGGATGCGTCGGGTGATCTCAACTTCCGCCGCCTGAGGGCGGATGTATTGGCTGTACAGCTGGCCAACACCGAGGATGGCGATTAGCAAACCAACACTCTGGACGATAAAACCTTGGGTGAAAAATCCTCGCTGGGGCAAAGAGGTCATGAGGATAAGAG
>CAJXQX010000057.1 GCA_913058185.1 uncultured Verrucomicrobiota bacterium | reverse complement strand
GAATCAATACCTTGCGCCGACGCTCCACCGGAATCTTGGAGAGGATCGAATTGAACATCACCACGTTGCCAAACGGATCCATGATCAGTAACAGGGTCGCGGCGGCGGAGAACAAAGTCATAGCACCGAATGTGGACAGCTTCTGCGATCAGGCCAAGTCCAGTGAATCGCTCCCAATCGAGTAGCCGCTTAGTCGCCTTGAACGGTGACAATGAGCCGCCGTTGGTGCGGAGAAGTTCGGTGCTCCCAAAGGAAAATCCCCTGCCAGGTTCCGAGTTGCATCCGACCGGAGCCGACGGGAATGACTTCGCTGGTCCGAGTGAGCGCCATCTTTATATGACTCGGCATATCATCAGGCCCTTCGAAAGTGTGGTGAAAGTCCGGATCGTTTTCGGGGACGAGACGGTCGAGCCAACGCTCAAGATCTCGACGGGCCGTCGGATCAGCGTTCTCCATAATGACCAAGCTACAGCTGGTGTGCTGGCAGAATACCGTAACGGTGCCGGTGGTCACGCCACTGGATGCCACGAAGTCAGCGACCTCTCCGGTAACTTCAATCGTCCCAGCTCCTCGGGTTGAAACGGATAAGGTCTGTTGAGAAACGGCCACGGAGTGAGTGCAAGAATCACTACCTGACTTCGCAATCCTGAACCCATATTGCCGGCGCGAAGGGCGAGGCCCCGATGATTGTCGCGGGCATCAAAAAACTCCGACCGGAAACAGTCGGGGTCGAAATCTAACGCGATGACCGAAAAGAATCAGAACTTCAACGTAAGATGATTACCACCGGCGGATAAGCGACTGACGGAATCGTAGAGCTCATCATGGCTGATCCGATTGGCGATTAAGCTGTGGGTGTCACGACCTGAGTCTTTTTCCCGCTCAACCGAAAAGTTCGTAGGCGACCCCTGATACACGAAGAGGTGTTGCCGAGTCGGCTCTGGAATACTGACTTGGCCGAGAGTTGCGCTTTGGGTGATCGCGGCGGCCAGATCGAGTTGAGGCTCACCTAAGAGTCGTCCGACTTGCAACTGCGCATCTTCAACCGTGGCGAGGTTCGCCGCAATCGAGAGCTGAGATGGAGTCGGAGCCACAGGGTTCGCCAGCCCAGAAGTGCCAGCCCAGACAACCATCGGGGAAAGTTCAAATGCTTCAGGCGTCACAGGCGAAGCAGTGACAACGGTTTCAATCTGCGCCACTTCGACCCCAAGTAAGGCCGCTTCAGCTGATTCTAAAGTCGATGCAACGACAGGTTGAATCGCAGCAATCGGTTCGGCCACTATTTCGGGAACAGTCTCGATCGCAACGGGTTGAACTTGAGGCGTGCTATAGGCGACTTCGAAGCCTGGTTCGCGGTATTCGCGGAAAGAAAGGAAAGTCACCGCTAAAACAGCGGCAGCGCCAATGGGCATTTGATAATGGGAGAACCCAGCGAAAACACGAGGGAGCACAAACCACCAGCGCTTCGGCTCAATCGCTTCGGCACGCTGACGAATGTGGAAATCACGTTGGAAGTCCTGCCAAAAGTCTTCCGTCGGCCGTTCGGCTCGCTTGAGTGCGAACAGATCGTCCAACGATACTTTTGAGGGGGGTTGTTTTTCGGATTTCATGCGTTCAGATAAGACTGCAGTTCTGATTGAAGGATCTGTTTAGCGTAATGTAAACGGGAACGAACCGTCCCCACAGAACAGCCTGCCACTTCGGCAATCTGCTCATGGCTCAGGTCATCAATTTCAAACAAAGTCACTACGGTGCGATGCTTGGTAGACAGTTTTTGCATCGCCTCGTTCAATTTTTCCTGCAGTTCCCGCACATAAACTCCCCGATCGGCTCCATGCTTGTCGGTTAATTGGGCCAAAAGCTCAGTCGTTTTGTCGTCTTCGACGATTTTTTCGAAACTGAAAAACGTGCGTAGCTTTGCTTTTCGGAGGTGGCTGAGGGCCGAATTCACGGCAATTCGGTAGAGCCACGTGAAGAATGAGGACTGCCCTTGAAAGCGATTGATGGACTTGAAGGCCTTGATGAAGGCGTCCTGCGTGAGATCCGCGGCATCTTCACGATTCGAAGTCATGTTATAAACGACCCCATAAACGCGCTCGCGGTAGCGTATAACGAGTTGATCAAATGCGCCAACTTCCCCCTCTTGAACGCGTTGCACAACCGCCCAATCAATATCCGCTTCCTGCTGGCGCTCTGATGAGCTTACCAGGGGCTTGCCCAGGACTTTGGATGCGGCCGACATAAGAAAGCAAACCTGGTTCAATCTCAGTATTCCTGCAATCGGAATCTATGTCCCGCCCACCGGCAATTTCCCCTTGATATTCGGCCGCAAACTGGCGACCTGGGACCGCAAGATACTGATGAGCGATAGTAAACGAGGCACCGGAGGGAGATCAACATGCTGGTCTAGAGCGCTTTCAGCGATAAACAACTCCTGCTCCAACGCCGATTCAACGCGTCCAAAAATGCCCAATTCACGCATTTGGGTTACCCTAAGTTCGGGTTGTGGAGCCCGATCACCCGTAATTTCAGCAAGAATACTTGCCCGCTCATTCTCAGGAGACGCTTCGATCAGCTCCATAAGAGGCAACGTGAGTTTTCCACTGCCTAAATCCGTGCCGAGCGTCTTACCAATTTTACTCTCTTGCCCGAAGAAATCAGCCAGATCGTCGTAGATTTGGTAAGCGATGCCAAGCTGGCGTCCAAATACGGTCACGGCGGTGACATAATCTTCCGAGAATTCGGCCAAATGACTACCCAGATAACACGAAACGCGAAACAACTCGGCCGTCTTAAGATCAATCACGCGCTGATAATCCTCCCGGGACACCGTGGTCGTTCCTCGACGCAGCGTTTGGATAATCTCGCCCGCACAGACGCGACGCGTGCTTTCCGCTACCGCTGAGCATACGAGCGTGGTCGGAAATTGAGCCGCCAGATGGAGCGCATGGGCGAACAAAGCATCCCCGAGCAGCACGGCCGCTTCGGGTCCGAAAGATCGGGTGGCGGACTCCCTACCCCGCCGAATATCGGCACCGTCCATGATGTCATCATGCACCAAGGTCGCGAGATGCACCAATTCGATCACGGCGGCGACGCGAACCAATTCGGGATTTACCGCCTCATCTTGCCAACCACTGAGAAATACCAGCGCCGGACGAATCCGTTTGCCCGAGGTATCGATACAGTAGTCCGCCATCTCCCGTATTTCTGGCTCAAATTGAGCAACTTGATCCCGCAAACACGCATTCAACGCCTCAACATGAGGCGTCAGGTCGGCAAAGACTGAAGAAAACTCCAATGGGGTGGTATTCGAGTCGGTGGCGGTCGTGGTCGACATGATCTGCTAAGAAACCCTCAATCCACCCCGTTGGCTAACCAATTGTAAGGGAATTAGCTCGCCTTCAGCGGGTCTCTGAAATGCTTAAGGGTAAATCTCCCCAAGATGAGCGAATCACCTCTCGTAATCCTATTACTATGCGGCGGCGGTCTCTATGTGGCCAAGATGTGGTGGGAAGACTACCAGGCTCACCAACGAGGTGAGACGATCATGGGGGCGCTTCCCGGCGCCACGCCCACCTCTCGTCCTGCTGTAATTATCGCGATCATGGGCTCTTTGATCCTACTCGCGGCGGAAACGCTCGGTGAAATCAAACTGGGGATTGATCAGGAGCAGTCGGAGATCACGGTGCTGTTTGGGCTCTACACGTTGGTAGCAGCATTCATTGAAGAGGTGATTTTTAGGGGTTACCTCGTGATCAACGATCGAAGCAAATTTGCTCGCCGGGCCGCGGTGTTAGCGGCCTCGGTGCTTTTTGCCGCAGTCCACCCCTTTTTATGGGAATGGGACGACGGCGTCTGGACTTGGACGTTTACAGCCAAAGGTTGGTTTAGCACCGGCGCAATCTTCCTTGGATCGCTGTGGTTTTATTTCGTGCGGTTCATGCCCACAAATCCACAGCATTCACTGCTCCCCTGTTTTGCCGCCCACGCGACCAAGAACCTCGGCGTCTTCCTAATCAAAGGCGTCCAAGGTTTCGTCACCGGGCTCTGGTAAAAGAGCCCGGCGAGAGAACAAAATGAGATTAGGGGACTTCGTAGACTTCAACGAGAGCAATGCCCTCGGATCCGTCACCTGAATCCACAATTGCGGTGTAGACTCCAGGGGGAAGCGTAATAAGCAGCGCGGAATCTTTACTACCCGCAGGCAATGCGGTGGCACCTACTTCAGTCGCCACTCTGACCATTTCCACCGCGTCGTTACCTTTTTCCCAATCACCGTTCGCGCGAACCACGGCACCGTTGTCTTGGCGAACGAGACGTAATGTCGGATCAGCTAGACTAGAGGTGACACCGAAGTTGGCTAGGGTCGGTCCGACCGCCCGAATCAACATCCGTTTTGACGTGGTGCCATTAATAATCACCCCGGCAATCAATACCTTATCGCCACTGCCAACTTGCCCACAGGTGGACACGTTGATCAGTTTATCATCCGAGAACGCGGAAGGTTGAATCACATCGTAGAGCTCGACTAATCCCACACCTGCATCTCCTCAATAGTTTCATTGGGTATTCCCGCGAAAATGACCTGATCGCCATCCGGCTCGTTGGAATCGAAATCCGACCCATTCTTCGCGTTCAGTAATGCCAAGCTGTAAGTCGCCGGATCGATCCGGAACTGCTTCGCGGCAAATTCTGTGATGTAATCGTCTTCCTTGATCTTACGCGGATCAATTTCACCGTGCCGCACCAAGCGCTTTGGAGTTCACCCCACAACTCGCCTGTAACAGCCCATTCGGAGCATTCTTCGGCAGGAAGTGCTCCACGATTTGTTCCCATCCCTCCTCATCGTCAGATTCGCATTCCGCCAAACCTTCGATAATCATGGGAGCCTTATACGAGTTAGCCCGCATCACACGTCGACCGTAATCCGTAAACTCGATAAAAACTCCTTTGGGTTTGGAGGCAAAAAGCATGCAGGTAAGGGATGGGCGGTGATTAAGTCAGCACCGCCGTGAGTTGAAACAAGCACTGCTTTAAAGCGACGGCGTATAGGCAAAACTCTCTAGGTAAGAGGTTCAAGACAAGGCAAATTGCCGAGGTTAAGCACTCGCGAGAAGGGATTTACCATCCATTAGCAAATTCTGGGTATTTCGGGCCAAAACAGAGGGTGTCTGGGGGCTATTACGAAAAAATCCGCCAATTTTGACGGATTTGAGAAAGGTTTGCGCGAATTGAGTATCGCTCAGATGCCGCGCTAGCGCAGCGACTTACCAGTTGCGTTTCTTATGACGATTGGACTTCAAGCGTTTACGGCGCTTGTGGTTGTTCATCTTGAGACGACGCTTCTTTTTGAGGTTACCCATGGTGTTAAATTGAATGAATTGAAGAAAAGAGCCCGCCAACGTGCCGAGCGGTATGAGGCGTGTAAAGCCCTTTTACTAGCTCTCGCTCCGGGTTTGTTCGATCTCCGTCCATTTACCCAACGCGGTAGAGTAGACCAATAATCTCTGTTTTGCCTCTGGAAAGAAAGACTCCAAACATTGCCCATAGGCGGTGAGTTGCGGCCGATATTCCTCGGCTAATCGTTTCAAATACTCGCGTTCCCCTTCCCCTGCCCGGATCTGATTGGTCTTCCAATCAACAATCCAGAGCTCGTCGGCCGTCTGATCAAACAACACCAAATCGACCACGCCATCGACCCACCCCCGCAAACCCAAGGGCGCCAGCACCGCCATCTCCGCCCGCCGCTTCCAACGAGGATCCGCCATCGCTTTCCAGTAATCACTGACGAGAAACCGCTCTGCCTCAGCCCTCCCTCGCTCCGCAAACCCATGCCCCTCGGCGACATCCAAAGATTTTCGCCAATGCGCCTCAATCGCCTGCGCTCCGCCATCCCACGGCACAAATTCCACCGATTCATGCCACCAAAGCCCATAGGCGATCGCCTCCTCGCCGCCTGGCAGCAGTAAGTCATCCTCGGTTGATTCGTGCCGACTTGTGCGCACCCGATCTTCCGCGTGACCAAGTCGATGGGGTAACAATCGCTCAGGCAAAGCTGGGGCTGGTGCGCCCCCTGGACCAATCGACGCCTCCGTTTCGATCGGCGCCTCAGATTCATCGATAGCCTCCGCTTCGACCCGTGTCCCCTCCCGTCCGATCCAAGCCGCCCCCTCGGCTAACTGATCCAAATCCGTCCCCCATAATTCGGCAAATGTCGGATCTTTTCCTTTTCGAGCGCCAAAAGCATCCACCCAAGGTAGTATCAATCTCCGCCGTGCCCGAGTCAGAGTCACGTAGAGTAGCCGCGTGTATTCCCTCCAACGCTCCCGTTCACGCGCTTCGCTGGTCTCAACCGGTATACTTCGCTGATCCAAATACACCTGCGGCTGCGTTCCAGCCTCGATTACCTGCAATCCTCGAGCGGGGGCGGCCCCGATCCGTCTCCACAACCCCAAGGGAATCACGACGGGCCACTCCAACCCCTTCGCCGAATGGCACGTCAGTAGATTGAGCGCCTTGGCATTGGATTTTCCCGCCGCGCGACCAACATTGGCCTCCCGACGCAGCTGGGCTTCCCATTCCCTGGGCCCCGCGCCCTCAATCCCGAGCGAGGTCGCATCCGCCAGCAATCGATCTAAATCGAGTTCCGCCGCTCCGGTCGAATCGATCGCCCGAGACCGGGCTCGCAAACCCGCCACTTCAACCAATTCAAAAGCAAATCGCGACAACGGCCACCCCTCGTCGTCCACCCGAAGTAACAAGGGCCTCAACCGTCCCAACCAACCAGCAATCTCCGGGGCATGATCCTCGGGCTCCTCCCATACGATTCGCTCCAATCGCTGAAGTTCAGTCGCGATCAACGAATCCTGGATCCCGGCAATTTCCCGCAAAACTCCGACCCATTCAAAGGTGTCCTCCGGATCGACGCAGATCGCCAAAAGTCCCGACAACCACGCAAACGCCGGACTATCTCCCGCCCGACTTCGCCTCGTCTGCAACGCGACTTCCCATCCTTGGGCTTCCAACTCCTGACGCGCGATTTCCAGCCAATCGTTTCGCGGCGCCAACAACGCCACCTCCGACCAGTTCGTCGCGCCTACTCCCGCGAGGTCTTGCTGCTTAAGCCACTGTCCAACCTGCCGAGCCTCCGCCCGCATCCAATCCTCCACTGAGTGCCTCTTCCCTTCCGGAATCACCAACGGCAATCGACTCATATCGCCATCAATATTACCTGGACCGGCTTCCAACGGGACATACGGCACCTGTAACATGGGAGCCGGTGCCCCCTCTACCTCCGCTATCCCCAAATTATAGGTCGGCCCCTTGCCAAAGGCTTCAGGCAAGGTCGAATTGAGTCCCGAAATCACCGCATGCGGCGCGCGGAACGTCACCTGAAACTCCAATAGTTCGCCTCCATCCCCCCGACTAAACGCCGCGAGATGGCGCTGGAAATTCCCCATATCCGCCCGACTGCCATAGATCGCCTGCTGCCCGTCACCCACCAAGCAAAAATGTCCGTCGCAGGGCGCATCAACCACCACCTGTTCCGCTGAACCGGGCCAGGCCCCGGGCGCCGCTCCAACCGGACGCGTGATCTCAACTAGAATGGAAAACTGGGCCGGATCGGTATCCTGCGCTTCATCCAAAATAACGCGCCAATTCTCGGAGCGGATATCGTTGAGGCGTCGATCATCAGCCATCACGGCCATCGCTGCATCAACCTGATCGGCGTAGGTCTGCAGCCCTTGCGTCAAGCGCCAGATTCGAAATCTCTCAGCCAATTCTCCCGCCAAAATTCCGCCCACCTGCCCGAGCCATTTTTGCAATGGTTTCATCCAAGCCTCCGCCGCCGCAACGACCTTTGCCGCCGTTCCCTCTGGAGTGAATAGCGGGAGAAAAGCGGCACCCTTGTCCCAACTCTTCTGCCACGCGCGCGCCTTCGCCTGACTCTTAAGAATGTTGGCTGCACCCGCACCCTTGGACGGCAAGTCCAACAACTCAGTCAATGACACCGCAGCCGGATTCGGTGACGATTCGGACACCTCAATTTGCCTCAATCGATTGGCCTGATGAGCACTCAGCTGACGCGCCAGTTCAAACACCGTTTCCAATCGGCTATGACGTAAAAAACGATCAACGCTTTCACTCGGAATCGCTGAAAACTCAACCGGTTCATCGGTTAAAAATCGCTCCCAAACTTCCGGATCTTCGCCCGCCACCAACGTAGGGTTGAGGTTCACGCCGACGGTCTGCCCATGCACCTGCGCCAGTTGAAGACAGAAGCTATGGATCGTGCCAAAAAATGCGCCATCTAAGGCCTCCAATGCCGCCCAATCTGGGTGCGGCATCGCCGCGAGTTTCTTCAGTAAAACCTCGCGGGCTCGTTGCTCGATTTCCGCGGCCGCTTTTTTGGTGTAGGTCACCACCGCCATCTGCCCCAACACTGCTCGCCCATCCGCGTCCATCGCCATCGCTGCCAAGCGCTTGGAAATGGCCGTGGTTTTGCCCGAACCCGCGTTAGCACTGACCGCAAAATTCTGCTGCCACTCCGTTTCAAATCTCCCCCGCGCGATGGCATCTACTAAGTCTGCACTCATGCGTTTCCGTCCTCCCGTTCGGGCTCAAATGTGAGATCAAATTTGCGCTTCAAAATTGCCTCAGAAATCGGACGACATGCCCGCGGCCAATCGTAATCCGCCATCGAATAAGCCGAGCGATCTCCCGTCAGGGCACCGTAGGTTCCCTGGGTCAAAGCTTCGTCCAGCCATGCTAATTGAGCCAACGCGGTATCCAACTCCTCATGGCCCAACACCGAGAGCTCTCCCTCACCCGATTTCACCATCCAAACGCGCCCAGATTTTGCGCCAGCATTGATTGCCGCCTGCAGATAGATGCCCAACTGCAATGAGCGACCACTTGCCCCCATTTTCCGCGCGGACATGGCGATATCACCGCCCGTTTTGAAGTCCACAATGTCGATGGATGCGCCGAGCCATTCCGGGCGATCCGAGCGCACCAAATCCATCCGTCCAATTAAGGGAATTTTATGTTTGGGCAACTCCAGCACGGCTCCATCGCGAAGCCACATCTCAGTCGCTACGAACTCCCCCGCATCGATAGTAAATACATTATCTATTAATCCTTTAGATATGGCTTCTAGTTCGTCGGAAAAGGATCGCCAATATCGATCTTTCTCCTGTTTCGAACGCCATTCTTCAAACGCCGTGGAGAGCTTTTCTTGCGCTTGTTTCTGCACAGGCATCGGGCCAAATCCCGCAGAAACCTCTTGATCCGGCTGCAGCGCGTAAGCGACTAATTCATGGGCCTTCAAACCGAGGGCCCGACTCCGCTCGCGTTGCAAGGCATCTCGATCAATTCGACGCGCTCCCAGCACCCCTTCATACCACAGTTCCGCCGGGTCTTGAACCCCGCGCTCGATCAATCGAGGCGAAAGTCGTTTCGGCTTCAACAGCTCCTGCTGACTGCCGTGGAACCAGGCATTAAATTTCCGGGCTGGATCCCGACGATCTTGATCGATTCTGAGCCAAGCACCCACGTCATCAGACTCAATAGGAGTCATCACTCTAGCCTGAGAAATTTGCTCCATCGCTTCGGCAACCCCACCCGCTTTGGTCACCCAACCTTTGGCCATCAACAATCGCTCCAACCATCCGTTGGGCGCGAGTAATGTTTCAGGTGCACTCTCTTCAAATCGAGCGGCCGAAAAGGCCACGACATTCTTCGTATCGCGAACCAACCGACGCCATCCCACTTGCTCGACTTCACGCTGATCCGCCGCCGTCATGAGTCCCGCGTCGGAGCCTAGTTTTTCGTGTAAATTAATCCGATCCGCCTCCGGCCACCACGGTGACTCCATGGGAGCCATGGGCCATACGGTAGCATTGGATTGGGTCCAAATTAAGTGAGTCCATTCTGTTCCAACCAACCGACGCCAAGAGCCAATTACAACGCGCGCAAACCCTAATGCTTTCACCCCGTCTTGGGCATTAATTTTATCGGGCAAAATTGATGAAATTCCCTCTGCGATTACCGCGCGCGGAAACTCCGATTGATCGGTCAAACCCAAGGTGTCCAATGTCTGAATTCCTTCGGGATCCCCGACATCGAGCCTCTCGCAAGCGGTGCGGAAATGATCTACGGCTTTAGCCAAGGTGATCTCTCGAGGCCAAGCCTCCCCCAGTGCTTCCACCACCCGCACAAGTTCCGTCTCCCCTCGCGGCCAAAGTGAGATGTGCGCGGCTACTTCGTGGCGGTGGCATTCTTCGAAACTACGCTCCACGATGCGGCGTAATTTTCGTTGCGAAAGTGTCGTCGCCCCCGAAGCCAGCAGCCGCGGCCAGAGCTCCATCAAATCTTCTATTCGAGCTCCTTCGGCATGATAGCGGAGAATCGCCGCCTGCAGCCGAACATCGAGGGGAGGAGGACCATTAACTTCCAACAAATCAACGAAGGGGATATCCGCGGCCGCCAACTCCAAGCGGAGTTGTTGATGGCCAGCATTGGACATTGGAACCACCACGCCGACGCGAGTCGCCCCACCGTGTAACCAACCGCCCACGCGTGCGGCGACTTGCTTCATCTCATCGCCACGGGTTTCCCCGACATCTAAATCGACGGCTTGGAGGTCGGGGAGAGTCTCAAGATCTCGGGCCCAAAGGTCGCTGACTCGTTCCATCCCAAGCTCGGGATCATCATCGGGGGAAGGTTGGGTTTCGACGCCCAACATCTGTTGCCAACGTTCAACCCACTGCTCCTGCACCCTCACCGTGCCACCAGAGAAATCGGGCTCGGGCAACCACACCTCCGCCGAACCACTGCGTCGAACGAGCCCCGCTACCGCATAAAACTCCCCGCCCATTTCAGGCCCGAGGCCAGCCACCAGAACTCGGTCGGCCAAACGAGTCAGCTCCTGGTCGACGGGGAGACTGAGCAAGCGATCTTGTTTCGCCGCATGCTGATAACCCGAGCTCTCGATCCATTTATCGAGGTCAGCAAAAAGATCCTGGAGCGCGGGACTCTTGAAGTCGGCGGCGGAATGGCCGGAACGCAGCAGCGTGTCCCAATCATCCAAAACCCGCTCGGCATCACTTTGGAGACTTTGCCAATACCCCCACGATTCGGTGCCCTGATCCGCCGCGCTCAGTCGTTCCGCGATCAATCGGCGCAGGCCAAGCAATAGCAGTTCGCGCCCCATCGCCGATCGGGGAGGTTCCGCCCGAGCGGCCAACCACTTGCGCCGCGCCAATCCTGGGGTGAGAAATTCAATACCGAGTAACGGTAACCCATCTTCCACGCACCGCTGCTTAAGTCCCTGAACTTGCCCACGCGTAGGTAGGACGATGTAGGATTGCTCTAGTCGGCCGCGACCAGCCTCGACCCAGGGACGCACGCCTCGAGCCCACAACTCGCCCGCAGTAACGAACAGTTGGAGTGATGCGGAAGGGGTGAGCGAGGACACGGTAGTCCGACGTCACCACAAAGCCCCCCTACCCGCCAAAACAAAAAACCCGCGGATCACGAAGATCAGCGGGGTCAAATTAGTTAGCGACTGGCGCCAGACTTAGTTCAGCGCCTTGGCGACGGTGGATTTCGTGCGGGCAGCAGCGTTTTTATGCACCACGCCGGTTTTGGTCGCATGGTCCATCGCGGAGGATAGGGCCGGGCCGGAAACCTTGATGGCATCCTTATCGTCGGAAGCCACCGCAGCGTTGAACTGCTTGCGAAGAGTCTTCAAACGGGTTTTTTCCGACTTATTGCGGATGGTGCGGCGCTCGGTTTGGCGAGCGGCTTTGAGAGCTGAGGAGGTGTTTGCCATGACGGTTGTAAAAAGGGAAAGGTGCCGAAAAACTCAAACCGAGGGCTTCAAGTCAAGGGAGAAGTGGGACTCACCCCGTCTAAGAGGGAATATTTTACTCCTAAGAGAACTTTCCCGGAAATTGACATCTATGATAGGCCCGGGGGAAACTACCCAGTAATTACGCCATCTGCCTTTTTTCGAAAACAAACGTGTCTGACGCCACCATAGCCCCCCCCTCCCCCAGCTCGAATCCTCATTGTTGACGACAGCACACTCGTGCGCAAAGGCATCCGGACTGTATTGGCTCAATCAGCCTCAAAAACTCGGATGGAGATTTGTGGCGAGGCAGCAAGCGCCGCGGAAGCGTTGGAGCTCACCCGCCAAACGCTACCCGATCTCATCCTTTTGGATATTCGTCTGCCGGATGGTCACGGATTTAATGTTTGCCGCGAAATCCTAGAGAGTTCCCCCGATACGCGGATACTCATGCTGACTGCATTTAACACCGATAATTTCATCTACGGATCGATCAGCAGCGGTGCTCACGGCTATCTTCTCAAAGAGATCGCTCCTGAAGTTCTGATCCAATCCATCGAGGACTGCCTCTCCGGCAAGTCGGTGATTACCCAAGAAATCACCGGCGGCATGATGCGCATGATGCGCGGTGAGGTCGCGGCTGAGGTTAACGCCCAAGGAATCCAGTCCCTTTCTCCTCAGGAACGTCGCGTATTGGAATTGGTCGCAGACGGCCGCACCAACAAGGAGATCGGCGAATCACTTAAACTTAGTGGCAATACCGTCAAAAACTACCTCGCGAACGTTTTCGATAAATTGAAAGTCCGTCGACGCTCGCAAGCGGCGGCGATGTTTATTCAGCACACCGATACTTAAGCTCGAGCGTAGAAAACGTCGATCAAGATTTACCCTTCCCGATCCGACCACATAGGTTCGAATAGACCTAGTCAAATAGGGCCATAATTGAGGGACCTTTACCCCTAACGGGAATCCAAGTTTGCCTCTATCGTAGAGGAATGCTCCACCTCTCGACCGGAACTCGCCGTAAAAGCGGAAAGGCCTTCACCATCGTGGAGGTCATGATGGCTTCCACCGTGATGGCCTTTGCCCTTTCTACTTCGGTCCTCGTTATCATGGGAGGGTTCAGGTCGATCGATGTCGCCCGTAATATGACCCTCGCCTCTCAAGTGTTGCAAAGTGAGATGGAGCGAATCCGGCTCATGGACTGGGGCGATCTCCATGCCCTGCAAGGCCAACAGAATGTCGACCTTGCGACGGTGTTTACCGCCAACACCGCGATTACTTCCCGGTTCACTCTCGTGCGAACCGTTTCCGACGTCACCGCCAAAGTAGGCGAGATGAAAATGATCGTTCTCCAAGCCACTTGGACCACCACCAGCGGCCGATCAGTTTCTCGCAGTTTCACCAACTATTACACTAAAAATGGACTCTACGACTACTACTATACGCTCGCCCGATCGTGAGCCGCGTCGCGGGTTCACGCTCGTCGAGGTGATGGTGAGCGCGACGCTCGGCACCATGATTCTCGCCGCCGTGCTGTCCATGTTCCTATTTTTGGGCCGCACCAGTGCTAACATCGTCAACTACGCCGAGATGGAGGCTCAAGCCCGCAGCGGGTTGGAGCGTTTCGCTCAAGACACGCGCCAGTCTTCGGACATAACCTGGAATTCGGCCAACAGCATCACCCTCGAAATCGGAGCGACCACGATCACTTATACCCATAACTCGACGACGGAGGAATTCTCCCGGACCACGGGTGGAAACACCGAGATACTACTCGATGGCATCACCTCATTTATCTACTCGGGATATAAAATCACGGGAGCGAGCGTCGATCTCAGTGATCTTTCGACTGTCGCTAAACGCCAATCGGCCAGCGACGTGACCAAGCAGGTCCAGATCTACATCGAAGCCGCTCGCCAAAGCACCACCGCCACCCGGGTGACCAACACGGTCCTCTCCGCCCGCTATATGCTCCGCAACAAACGCGTCACCGCATGAAAACAGCGTCCCTCTCCTCCCCGCGTGGGTCCGTGCTGATCACCGCCATGATTCTCACGCTCGCGATCGGCATCTCGCTGGTCTCTTTCCTGAGTCTTGGGCAAACTACCCTTGAAATCTCGAACCGTGCTTTCCACTCCAACGCCTCGATGAACCTGGCCGAGTCCGGCTTAGAACAAGCGATGTGGTCCATTGGGAAGGCAGTCGACGGTGACGCCTCGGCCTGGACGGGCTGGACGATATCCGGAGCGAACGCCTGGCGCAAATTCACGGGATTTAGCTTTGACGCGAACACCAACGGTTACGTGCGGGTTTACGTGCGAAACTACGCCCTCGCAACCGCTCCGACCATCATCGCCCGTGGCACCATCACCCCAGTCCGAGGGCCGTCGATCGAGAAGTGGGTCGTGGTTACTTTGTTCCAGCGCTCACTTTTTGCCAACGGACTCGTCGCGAAGGATACCCTGACCTTTACCGGAGGCAATGCCGTGGTCGACAGCTTCGACTCCCGCCAGGCGGTATACAATGCCAACTTAGGTGGGGCGTCTTCAATCGCAACGACAACGGCAGTGCCGGCAGTGCATCCGTGAACGTGAACAGCTTCAGTTTGAGCAATTCCTCCATTTACGGAAATGTTTCAATCGGCACTCCCGACTATTCTGGCCTCAACGTCGGGCCCAATGGATTGGTCGGTGATTTCGGCACGTCTGCAGGCACCGTTGACTATGGAAAAGTGACCACCAATTTCACCACAAACTTCGAGGACGCGACTGCGCCAACTACCGGCGGATACACGATCGCGGCGATCAACAGTGCTACCACGCTCCCCCGCGGCGGAGACCTACCCGCCGCCGACGGGACTTTTTACTATGACGTATCGAGCATCTCGCTGAGTGGGGCTCCCTCCAAAGTGCTCAACATCGGCGCTGGCTCCGATATTGTCATCCGGATTAGTGCCGGCACGGGATCCACTGGGGTTAGCGTCTCAGGTAATGCGTCTATCAAGGTGCTCGCTGGCGCGTCTCTGGAACTGTAGGCTCAAGCCGATATATCTATTGGAGGGCGCGGCATAGCCAACTCTAACGATCCGGAAGCATTCATGCTTTACAGCACCCGACCGGCCGGAGCAGCCGGTTCGCAAAACATAAGTGTATCAGGCAACGGCCAACTCAGTGCGGTGGTCTATGCCCCTATAATACAAGTGTTTCCATGAACGGGGGAGGATCCAGCGGAAACGTTTATGGCGCCGTAGTAGCAGATAGCATCACCGTGACCGGCGGGAGTGAATTCCACTATGACGAAGCATTGGCCGCCATGACGACGGGGAATCCATTCGGCGTCGGACAATGGGCAGAACTTACCAGTTCCACCCAACGGGCGACCTACACTTCGATCATGGGATTCTAGGATTAAAAAATCTTGGTTCCGAGGCCGATAAGCCGGATTTTGTCCCATCCCGCGGCTGCGGGACTTCGACCGTCATTTATCTCAAGCCTCAACCGAAGCTGAGACCTGCCTCGCCGTAGCTCCGCCGAGGCGGAGCGGTGGCTGGGTGCGACATACCCGCGACTAAAGGCCGAGCCGACCAGTCGCCTATTTTGCCTTGCACCGGAAGGGGTTTATCGTGCCGCCGGCTTCACAGCCGACGCGGTGGGCTCTTACCCCACCTTTTCACCCTTACCTCGCCATAGCCCCGCGAACGGGGCGACGGCGGGCGGTATATTCTCTGTGACACTGTCCGTCGACACGCCTTAACGCGTGCCTCCCGTGCTTGCGGTGAAGCTCGCACGGCATCCTGCCCTATGGTGTCCGGACTTTCCTCTCCGGGAGTTTTAAAACGAGCGCAGAGTTCCCCCTGCGCCTTGGGATCAAAGAACCCCGGAGCGACGATCTAGCCCCGGAACCAAGAGAACAAAATTCACAGTTCCCCCACCGGAAAGCAAGCCCCGGGTCATGTCGCTACGTTTTGCGACGTGCACCCTTCTCCACGGCGACCCTTCCTCGTCCTCTTCTCTAGAAATCGTAAATCCGAAATCGTAAATTCTCACGACGACTCCCACCAAATGATCCGGGCGCACTGGTCGCAACGACCCAACTCATCACCCTTGCGGGTTACGCCTTCAGCCTCTCCTGAGACGCGGAGGTGACAGCCGCCACATTTGCCGCCATTGACGGCTACACAGACCGGAAAGGTCTGAGGCGCGACCTGATCAAACACGCGC
Source organism: uncultured Verrucomicrobiota bacterium (assembly GCA_913058185.1). Taxonomy (GTDB): domain Bacteria; phylum Verrucomicrobiota; class Verrucomicrobiia; order Opitutales; family Opitutaceae; genus Actomonas. The sequence continues at coordinate 8,942 of CAJXQX010000057.1, read as the reverse complement.
AAGGATTTAGGGTCCACATCGACTCGGGCCGTTTCGACGATCGATTCCGCTTCCTTGAGTTCGGCCGTCAAACTGGATTCGCGTTCGGTGATGGTGACTAGGCGAGCTTCGTGATCTGCGATACTTACGTGGAGTTCCTTCTCCGCGGTCGCGAACCGCTCCTTAGAGTTATCGATCTCATACATGATCTCGAGTTCTTGCCCTTCTAATTTACTGATTTCGGCTTCGGCGGTGTCGATCTCGTGGCCCAGAGCTTGATACTCGTCATTCTTTTTAACCAGAGACTGTTGGGTGCGATATTTGCCGAGTTTTCCTTCGGCGACTCCGATCTCGGTCTCGAGCAACTTCTTACTCGATTCGAGTCCTCGCCACTCGGCCTTGGCGGCATCAATGGCATTTTTTTCGGCATCAATTTTGCCCTGCACGCGTGCTCTATCCCCTGGAATCGCGGCCAGGCTTTGGCTGAGCGATCGGCGGGTTCGTTCGCGATCTTGAAGAATGAGAAGGGGCTCGATGGCGGAGTGTCGCATGAATAATTCGGGACAGAATCAGGGGCTAAATATAATACATCTCTTCGCCGCTTGGATTAACCATCTGGTCGAGCGTGCAGGTGCGGCAATGCTCCTCGAGGGTGATTTTCACGGTCTGCCACACCGCGTCGACTTGCAGTCCGCTAAACCCTTCGCCCGAGCCACTGAGCTCGAGCACGTCGCCTTCGATCAAACTCACGATATCGTAAAGGGTCACATCCTCCGGGGCTCGAGCGAGGGCGTAGCCTCCCTGTTTACCGCGTTTGCTCGAAATGAGGCCTCCATTGCGCAGTTCGGAGAGGATTTGCACGAGATAGTTGGCCGGGACTTGCTCCACTTTCGCCAAGTCCTCGATGTGCGCTAGTTTATCGGAACCGTAGGTTCGGGATAATTGGGCCAAAACCCGACAGGCATAGTCTACTTTTACCGATAACTTCACTCAAATCGGGAAGCTAAAGTCGAATCTTGGGTCGGCAACCTAAAATACTGCGCTATTCAGCGAAAACATGTCTCATTTTGATGAAATTTCGGTTGTGAGAGGGGGTATTTATCTATGCGATTTGATCCTTAGAAACCATCACTTTCCCAAATCTGCATGTCCGACACTACCGACCCGGTTCCTCCTCCTCAAAATAAAGTCATCGAAGCCGACTACGATGCGTCCCAACTCGGGAAGCTCGAAGGCCTCGAGGCCGTCCGCAAAAAGCCCGGAATGTATATCGGTGGCACCGATGAGCGGGCCCTCCATCACTGCGTTTCCGAGGTCTTGGACAACTCCGTTGATGAGCATCTGGCGGGGCATTGTAATAAAATCGATGTCACTATCCACGTCGATGGCTCGATCTCCATCCGCGACGATGGCCGCGGTATCCCCGTCGATGTGCATCCGAAGTATGGCATCCCTGGGGTCGAGATGGTGCTCACCACCCTGCACTCCGGCGGCAAATACGGCCAAGGTGGCTACAAGTTCTCCGGTGGCACGCACGGCGTAGGCGCGAAATGTGTGAACGCCGTTTCCGAGTGGTTCGAGGTCGAGGTCTCCCGCGGGGGGCAGGTCCACCACATGAAGTTTGAGCAGGGCAAAACCGTAAAGCAGCTTGCCGTGATCGGCACGGCCCGCGGGACCGGCACCTACGTCACGTTCAAACCCGATCCAGAAATTTTCCGCGAGACCACGGTCTTCGTCGCTGAACGTATCGCGCAACGCCTGCGCGAACTCGCTTTCCTCAACTCGGGCCTGGAGATCGTTTTTGTCGACGAGCGCCCTTCCGAGCCGAAATCGATCACCTATCTCTACAATGACGGCGTCGTTGAATTCGTCCGCCAGATCAATAGCGGCAAACAGCCCCTCCACCCCGACCCCGTTCGCGTTAATAAGATCACCGAGGTGCTGATCGATGACAAACCCAACGAGGTCCACCTCGAGTTGGTCCTGCAATACAACGACTCCTACAACGATCAGGTCCTCTGCTACACCAATACCATCCACAATCCGGACGGTGGCACCCACCTCTCCGGTTTCCGGAGCGCCCTGACTCGGGCGATCAACCAGTTCTGCCGTGCTAACAAGATTCTGAAGGACAAGGATCCGCAGATCACCGGTGACGACGTGCGCGAAGGTCTTTCCGCCGTCATTTCGATCAAGCACAGCGATCCGAAGTTCGAATCCCAAACCAAAGTCAAACTGCTCTCCCCCGAAGTGGAAGGCATCGTCAGCTCCTCCTCCTACGAGGGTCTGATGCAATACTTTGAAACCAACCCCAAGGTCGCCAAGCGCATCGTCGACAAGGCGCTCAACGCCGCTCGCGCTCGGGAAGCCGCCCGCAAGGCCCGCGAGACCATCCGCAAGGGTGCTCTCTCCGGCGGCGGCCTACCCGGCAAGCTGGCTGACTGTTCCGAACGTGATCCTTCGAAGACCGAGATCTACATTGTGGAGGGTGACTCCGCTGGCGGTTCAGCCAAACAAGGCCGCGACCGTCGCTACCAAGCGATCCTCCCTCTCCGCGGTAAGCTCATCAATTCCGAGAAAGCCCGCCTCGACAAGGTCCTCTCCAACGAGGAAATCCGCACACTCATCACCGCCGTAGGCACCGGCATCGGTGAAGGCGGCGAAAACGTGGGCGGCTTCAATGTCGATAAGGCCCGTTACCACAAGATCATCATCATGACCGATGCGGACGTAGATGGCTCTCACATCCGCACCTTGTTGCTCACCTTCCTTTATCGCCAGATGAAGGGTCTGATCGAGCGCGGCTACGTCTACATCGCCCAACCGCCCCTTTACAGAATAAAGCGCAAGCGGCGTGAACAATACGTAGACAACGACGAGCAATTGAACCGCATCCTCCTAGAACTTGGTTCGGAGGACGTGACGCTCAAGCGTCTGCGCGACGACCACCTCTTCGCCTCCGCCCAAATCGATCTCATCGTCGAAAACCTTGCTGCCCTCGAAAAGATGGGCACCGGCGTCACCCGCTACGGGGCTTCGTTGACCGAGTATTTGGATGAACACGAAAAGGAGACGCTCTCCCTGCCGCGCTACATCGCTCGTATTCGAGAGGGTAACGATGAATCTCACGTGTTCCTCAAGGATGAGCATGCTCGGGCCGACTTCACCCGCGAACAAGGCCTCGATGCCGACCTCGAAGAAGACGAAGACGGCAATGCCATCGCTCCTACCGGCGGCACGGTCGCCTCCACCCAAGCCGGTGCGCTCTCTCGGCGGGTCACCCTGCACGAAGTCTTCGAGTCCACCGAGATGACTAAACTGCTAAAGGCCATTGCCGCCTCCGGTTTGGATATCAATCGCTTCCATGAAACCGAAGAGCCTCGCTATAATGTAACGGAAAATGCCGGGCTGAAGAACGAAGCCACGGCTGAGCTCAATGCCCCGCTCGCCGTCCTGAATCATATTCGAGCGCTCGGCCGCAAGGGTCTCTCGATTCAGCGCTACAAAGGGCTGGGTGAAATGAACCCCAAGCAACTTTTCGAAACGACGATGGATCCCAACAAGCGCCGGCTGCTCAAAGTCGAGATCGCCGACGCCACCAAGGCTGACGAATTGTTCACGCTTTTAATGGGCGACGAAGTTCCCCCTCGCCGACGCTTCATCGAAGATAACGCTCTCAACGTCTCCAACCTCGACGCCTAATTTAATAAAGCAGCGAGTATCCAGTAGAGATTAGCGAGCATTCTCCCGCTCCACCCGATCTACTCCCAACACCTCGCTACCCGCTACTCACTACCCGCTACTTTTACTTCCTGTGTTTACTGCCAACGAAAAACTCACCACGGCCAATATCACCGATATTATGCAGACGGCCTACATCGATTATTCGATGTCCGTCATTGTATCGCGTGCTCTCCCCGATGCTCGAGACGGTCTCAAACCCGTCCAACGCCGTATCCTTTACGCCATGTTGCGCGAAGGTCTGGTTCATAATCGCCCCTTCGACAAGTGTGCCGGTGTCGTCGGCGAAGTGCTGAAGAACTATCACCCTCACGGTGATTCTTCGGTTTACGATACCCTCGTCCGCATGGCCCAAAACTGGGTGATGCGCTACCCGATGATCGACCCGCAGGGTAACTTCGGTTCGGTCGACGGTGATCCCCCCGCGGCCTATCGTTACACCGAAGCCCGTCTGACCGCTCTGGCGGAAACGCTCTTGGTGAACATCGAAGAAGACACCGTCGACTTCGCGCCCAACTACAAAGAGTCGACCACGGAGCCCACCGTGCTGCCGTCGGCTCTGCCGAATCTGTTGATGAATGGCTCGACCGGTATCGCGGTCGGAATGGCGACCAACATCCCGCCCCACAATCTCGACGAACTCATCGCCGCCACCTGCGCGATCATTGATCGTCCCGACATCACCCTCGATGAGGTCTGTGCGTTCATTAAAGGACCCGACTTCCCGACTGGTGGCATCATCCGTGGGACCGCCGGAATCGATTCCTACCTACGCACCGGCAAAGGCATCGTGCGCACCCGCGGTCGCGCCCACACCGAGGAAATGAAGAGCGGGGGTGAGCAAATCATCATCACCGAGCTGCCCTACAACGTAAACCGGGCCAACCTCGTATTAAAGATCGCCGAACTCGTTGGTGACAAATCCATCGAAGGCATCCGCGACCTCCGCGACGAATCGGATGAAAACACTCGGATCGTCATTGAGCTCAAGCGCGGTGAACAGGCCGAGCCAATCCTGAACCAACTCTACAAGAAGACCGCCCTGGAGTCTTCGTTCGGTGTCACCCTGCTCGCGCTCGACCAGAAGCGGCCTAAGCAGATGAACATCCGCGAACTGCTCGATTGCTACGTCGAGCATCGCCGCGAGGTCGTCACCCGCCGCACCCAGTTCCGCCTGCGTAAGGCCGAGGCCCGCGCCCACATTCTCGAAGGCTACATGATTGCCCTCGATAACCTGGATGACTTCGTGAAGATCATCCGCGCTTCGCAGAATCGCGCCGAAGCCAAGGTGAAGTTGATGGAGAAGTATCCCCTATCCGAAAAACAAACGGACGCCATTCTGGAGCTGCGCCTCTACCAACTTACCGGTCTCGAGCGCGCCAAGATCGAAGAAGAATACAAGGCCCTGATGGAAGTCATCGAGGGACTCCGCGCGATCCTCGCTTCCGAGCGTCTCCTCCTCGACATCATCAAGGATGAGCTCGTCGAAGCCGGTTCAAGATACTCCTCTCCCCGCAAGTCGGAGATCAGCCACGCCATCGGTGAATTCCGCATGGAGGATGTCATCCCGAACGAAGGAATGGTCATCACCATTTCCCATTCCGGGTTCATCAAGCGCACCCGCGTTGCCGACTTCCGTTCCCAAAAACGCGGTGGCAAAGGCGTCATCGGCACCGATACTTATACCGATGATTTCGTGGAGCATCTCTTCACCGCCCAGACCCACGATTATATCTTGTTCATCACCACCGACGGACAATGTATGGCCAAAAAGGTCTACCAAATCCCCGAGGGTAGCCGCGTCTCGAAAGGCAAATCGGTCAAATCGTTCCTCGCCCTCGATGAAGGTGAAAAGATCGCGGCCATGCTTACGCATTCCGAATTCGATGAGGATCACTTCCTAGTTATGGCAACCAAGGCCGGGCAGATCAAAAAGACCGCCCTCGCCGCCTACACCAACTCCACGCGCGAAAGCGGACTCATTGGCATCAACCTCGCCGATGGAGACTCGGTCATCGGCTGTGTGCTCACCGACGGCGCCGACGAAATCATTCTCGTTTCCCATCAGGGCCTGGCTGTTCGCTTCCGCGAGCGAAATGAGGCGTTGGAGAATCCTATTCTATTCCGGGCAACCGGTCGTGCGACCAGCGGTGTCACCGGCATGCGCTTCAAGCGCAAGGGCGACTACCTGCAAGCCATCGAGGTCGTGGACCACGAGAAGAAATTCCTCGTTGCCAGTGAAGTCGGACTCGGCGTTCGTACCCGATTCGAAGACTACCGTCTCATCAAACGGGGCGGCTCTGGTGTGACGGCCATCAATCTTCCAGCCGACGGATCAGTCGCTTTGGTCGGTGCGCTTGGCGTGAAAGATACTGACGAGATCATGCTCCTCACCTCCAAGGGCCAAAGCGTGCGTTGTCCGATCAACACGGTCCGCGAAACCAATCGTGGAGCCAAGGGCGTGAAACTTCTCACGTTGGGCAAGAAGGGCGATTCGTTGCTTTCCATGGCCAAGGTCGTCGAATCCGACGAGGAACTCGACGCCGCTGCGGCGGCCGAAAACCCCGAGGAAGGTGAAGCACCGATCACAGACGCATCCGTTCCTCCGACCGAGGGCGCCGCACCTGGAACACCTGAAGTGACCGATGAAGGTCCCGTCGAGGCGGATCCCACGGGCGAAGAACCCAAGTCCGAAGCTTAATTCTCTCGAGGCCGGCCTAACCGCCGGCCTCGTTTTTATTCCGCGTCAATCAACGCTTAGCCAGAAGCGCATGCCCTCAGCTCTCATTCTAGATTTCGATGGTCTGATCCTCGATACCGAAACCGCCTTATTGGATGGTTGGGATAAGGTGCATACCGACCACGGGTTGAAATTCGACCGCGAGGCCGGTAGTCAGGTTATCGGTCATCATGGCGTTCATTACGATCCCTGGTCGGAGTTTCCCGCCATCACTGACCGGTCTCAACTCGAGGCTGAATTTGAGGTAACGAAGCGCGAAATAGTCCGGCACCAACCCATTCTCCCCGGAGTCCTGGCCTTACTCGAGCTGGCGGAACATAAAGGTATCCCCTGCGCGGTGGCCTCCAACTCCCACCACCCGCACGTGGACGGACACCTTAAACGACTCGGCCTATTCGAACGTTTCCAGACCGTGGTCTGCCGTGACGATGTCCCGGAGCCGAAACCCGCCCCCGATGTCTATCTCGCCACCTGCGCACAGCTAGGCGTGTCCGCGCAGGATGCGATCGCATTTGAAGACTCCGCTCCCGGTCACCTCGCCGCCCATCGGGCCGGCATCACTGTAATCGTAGTGCCGAATCCCAGCACCCGTGGCCGAGCGTTTCCCCACGCCCACCGGATTCTGGATTCCCTGGCCGATTTCAATCTCGGCGATATCTAGAGCTGCGGCCCCTGCTAGCGGGGTCTTGCCACAGCGGGATCCAAGTCGAAACTCTGCCCTGGTGGATATTCCACGCTACAACGTTCTAGGGGTCGGGATTCATGCGGTGAATCTTGCTACAGCTATCTCGCACCTCATCGAATCCTCCCGAGCAAAGCGGCACGGATATGTGTTTTGTTGCGACGCGCATTCCCTGACTCAGGCCCGCAACGAAGCCCATCGCCACGCGCTCAACCACGCCTTGCTCGCCACTCCCGATGGTATGCCGGTCGTCTGGGCCGGCCAACAATCCGGGCACGGGGACGTCGGCCGCACCTACGGTCCAGATCTGATGGAATCGTTATGCGCGACGACCGCCGAAACCGAGCTGACGCATTTCTTTTACGGCGGCACGGACGGCACGGCAGCCGCACTCGCCGAGCGACTCACTCAAAGATTTTCTGGCCTGAAGATCGCGGGACACTTCGAGCCCCCCGTCACTCAGGATTCTCGTAAGCTGCCCACGGCAGAGCTCAAAAGCGCAGCCGCCGACTTCAACTGGATCGGGCTCAGCACGCCGAAACAGGAAGCCTTCATGGCCCACCTCTACCAGGCTCCCGATATCAAAGGCATCAGCCTCGGTGTCGGCGCTGCATTCGATTTTTTGACGAACCGCGTGCCGCAAGCCCCTCGCTCGATCCAACGCAGTGGACTGGAATGGCTCTGGCGTATTTGCCAAGAGCCCCGACGTCTGGGTCCACGTTATCTGCGCACCGTACCCCTTTTTGCCTTAAGATTACTCGCGCAACGGACCGGGCTTAGAAACTACCCGTTGGACTAGCCCAATGAAGTCGGGCGTAAAGCCCGACCCACCCATCCAACAGCGTCGCTTTGCCGTGGGTCGGGCATTATAGGCCAAGTGCCAAGTCATGCAGAACACTTTTGAACAAACTAAAAGGCGCGCTCGGCGAGCACTCCCTACCTTAATTTCTCCTATCGATGCGTGCTAGTGGGTAGGGCGGTTTCGCCGAAACCGCCGTTTCATCCAGGATCCTCGTAGGACCGAATAAGGACGATTCCACCAGTTCAAAATCGGTTGGGCGAAACTCTCCATACCTCCCCCAGCTATTAAGCTCCAAATACAGGCCTACTGTTCTGCATCACTTGGCACTTCAAGTGTTCTATATATCCTGCCATCTGGCCCTTTAGGCCCCGACAGGAACAGTTGCCCTCCGCAGTCAAAGTCACCCTTTCATCTGCTAGAACAAATCGCCCTGGGTCATCGACTCGCGCTTAACCGGATCCATCGTGCTCATCCGTAGTAACCAAGGCAGCGACTGGGTGGCCAATTCCACTTCCTGCCGGAGTCGAACCAACAACAACGCTCCGGCCAGCGCGTCATACAGCGCCGCGTGATAGTGGCAACGGTCCGCCGGACAATGGAGGTCTGCCACTCGATCCAATTCGGATTGCAAATCAAAGGCCCGCACTAAATCGCCCAATTTCCCTGACTCGAGCGACGGATAGAACTGCGGGTAAAGCCGCCCTGTATCCACCCACGGGCCCCAATCATTGGTCGTTTCTCCGGGTCGGGAAAAGTCACTCGATTGGCGGGCGTAAGGCCAAACCGATTTGATCATCGTATTCTCGGCCTGGGCAAAATGAGCCGCCAGCGCGCCCGACTCCCGCAACGTGGCGAACCGCTCAAACTCATCGGCAAACGGCGCTTCGGACTCGATCGCCGATTCGGCCAGACCATGCACCGCCACATCCTCCGCCCGGATATGCCCCGTCGCTCGACATTTACCGGTGACCGTTTCCACCAGCGCACCTTCCTGCACC
>CAJXQX010000056.1 GCA_913058185.1 uncultured Verrucomicrobiota bacterium | reverse complement strand
AACCCATGTCGGGCAGCCATTCAAAGAATGGCGGAACGCAGGGGTGAGAACCTTGGTTCGACGCAGTCCCGGTTTGCGGGACGGAGATGGGGCGACCGACAGGTCGATCCGCAGGATTCCACCACTGGTGGAACCAACCCATGTCGGGCAGCCATTCAAAGAATGGCGGAACGCAGGGGTGAGAACCTTGGTTCGACGCAGTCCCGGTTTGCGGGACGGAGATGGGGCGACCGACAGGTCGATCCGCAGGATTCCACTACCGGTGGAACCAACCCATGTCGGGCAGCCACTTTAGAATCTGAATCGACGACTTCGAGCGCTGGGGAGCCCGCTTCCCCATCGAGAATCACTGTAACTGGCCCGTGATTCGCTCTCCCGCATTGACGCAGCAAATCCGCCCGACTTCACTCGCCCTTCATGAGTGACTCCGTGTCGGCCGAATCCACCCCTCGCTACAAACGCATCGTGCTCAAATTGAGCGGTGAAGTGCTGCGAGGTGATGGTATCGATCCCATTGATCCCACCGTGCTGAGCCGTATTTGTGGGCAGGTCAAAGAGATCCACGAACTCGGCGTCGAAGTCTGTGTCGTCATTGGTGGCGGTAACATTTTCCGGGGCCTGCAAGGCGCCAGCCGGGGTGTCGATCGCACCACCGGCGACTACATGGGCATGCTAGCCACCGTCATTAACGGACTGGCTATCATGGATTGTCTGGAAAAAATGGGCGTCGACACCCGGGTGCAGACTGCCATCCCGATGGACCAAGTCGCCGAACCGTTCATCCTCCGTCGCGCCGTCCGCCATCTAGAAAAGGGTCGCGTGGTCATTTTTGTAGCTGGGACCGGCAACCCTTACTTCTCAACCGACACCTCCGCCGCCCTGCGCGCCAACGAGATCGGCGCCGAAATCATCTTCAAAGCCACCAAGGTCGACGGGGTCTACGATAAGGACCCAAACAAGCACGACGACGCCGTGCGCTACGAAACCATCACCTTCATCGACGCGCTTCGACAACGCCTCAGTGTGATGGACTCGGCGGCGTTCTCGCTCTGCCTCGACAACAACCTGCCAATCTTGGTCTTCGACCTCAGCGACCCTCATGCCATCCGTTCCGCCGTCAATGGCGAGAAGATCGGCACACTCGTCCACGGTTGATTCTTTGCCTCCCCTCTCCACTTTACTCAGTCCCCAACTCCCCTTCTACGCGCCATGTCCCACCCGATTGTCTCCTCTACCGTAGCCAAGATGAAAAAAGCGGTCGATCACACCTTACACGAGTTCGACAACATCCACACCGGTAAGGCGACTCCGGCCATGGTCGAGAACATCCATATCGAAGCTTATGGCTCCTCCATGCGCATCAAGGACTGTGCGGCCATTAGCACGCCCGACTCGCGCATGATTGCCATCCAACCGTGGGATAGAGGCGTCCTCCAAGCCGTGGCTAAAGGCATCCAAAAAGCTAACATCGGCCTCAATCCGAACATCGACGGCGGCATCGTGCGGGTGCCCCTACCCGAGATGAGTCGCGAACGGCGCGCAGAATTTGTGAAGGTGGCTCACCGCCATTCCGAAGACGGCAAAGTCGGCGTGCGCAAAGCCCGCCATGACGGCCTCGACGATATCAAGAAAGCGAAGTTACCCGAAGACGAAGCGAAGCGCCTCGAAAAGGAGATCCAAACGATCACCGATAAGGCCATTGCATCCATCGCCGAGCACTTGGCGCACAAAGAAAAAGATCTGCTCGAGGTCAACTGACCTCGGCCCCTGCCCGTGTCCACATCCTCATCCAGTTTACTCTACCGCCCCCCTAAACGGGTCGTGATCAAACTGGGCACCGGCGTCCTGACCTCCGGCATCGGTCAGCTCGATACCGTCCGAATCACCGCGATCTGCTCTCAGATCGCCAACCTGCGTTCCCGCGGCACCGAAGTCATCGTCGTCTCCTCCGGAGCGGTCGGTCTCGGCATGGGAAGCCTCGGTCTCAAAATCCGTCCTTCTCTCCTGGCTCAGAATCAAGCCTGCGCCGGAGTCGGCCAGAGCTTGCTCATGCAAACTTGGCAAAACGGCTTCGAACCTCACAAGAGCACTGTCGCCCAAGTTTTACTGACCCACGAGGACGTGCGAGGACGGGCCCGGCACCTCGCGGTTAAAGCCACCCTCGAAGCCCTCCTCGGCTTCGGCATCATCCCCATCGTCAACGAGAACGACACCGTTAGTGCGGCTGAAATCCAGTTTGGCGACAACGACACCCTCTCCGCCATGCTCGCAAGTCTGGTGCACGCCGACTACCTGCTGATCCTTTCAACCGCCCCCGGCCTGATCGATATGGAAGGCACCGGAGAGATCGTCCCCGTAGTGTCCCGTATCACCGCAAAGATCGAAGCCATGGCTGGCGGCACCACCTCAATCACCGCCGTGGGAGGCATGATTTCCAAAATCTCCGCTGCCCGCATCGCCACCAAAGGCGGATGTGGCGTCTTTATCGCAAGCGGAGCCGAAGAAGATGTGATCCCGCGCATATTCTCCGGACGTAATCCCGGCACCTTTTTCGTTCCTAGCGGCCTCCCCATGGACGCCCGCAAACATTGGCTGACCTTCTTTCAACGTCCCAAAGGTAGTATCCAGATAAACGCCAAAGCCGTCCCGGCTTTGCGATCACGGGGCAGCAGTTTGCTGGCAGTCGGTGTGACCGGTTGTAGCGGCACGTTCGCGAGTGGAGACATCATCGATATCTGTGATCCCGACGGAACCGTTGTCGGCCGGGGCAAGTCGACGTTCGCCTCCGATGACATTCCAAGGATTGCCGGCCTGAATACGCCCGCCCTCCAAAAGCTCTTCCCCAAACGCCGGCGCCTCGAGGTCCTCCATCGCAACGACCTCGTCCTGATCTAGGCGCCTCCACTCCGGGAAGCACGACCTCCATGTCGTCAACCACCCTAAGATTTAAAGGTAGGGCGTGATCGCCAAGCGCGCCGCCAGTGGAGTGGGTGCCGATCCGGGTGAGCCCGTGGTTTCGGCAAAACCGCCTTTCTTGTCTCCAAAATACGCAAACGATGCATTGTGTCCACGCTGTCTCGCCCCTCACAAAACCGTATCTTCCGGCAGGACAATCTCCGCGTCGTCCGTATCCTGCCAGCGACGCCAATCACCCGTTCGGAGCAGCCCTATGCCACCGGGTGCTTTAGCGTAGCGAGCAGATGTTCGCGAACGTTTTCCGCCGCCATCGTTCCGCGTAGGTAACCTGCCACCTCGAGTTCAAAACAGGGGGTCTCCAAAAGGGTTTGTCTCGTCTCACCCGTCGCTTCACCGGATCGCTTGATCTCCCGTTTCCACCGGTATCGCGCTTTCCGAGCTTTGAAATGCTCCGCCGGGTGCGGGACTTCAGGATCTACGCCTCGCACACCCACGGCAATGAGCCGCAGGTAGCGATCGCTGCCGGAGCGCATCGATTCTTCGAGGGTCAAACCGGCAATCTCACTGGGATCAAACTCCACTCCTGCCAACCCCGCCAACCGCGTTTGCGCACGATAATCTCGCGCGGATTGAGTCTCAGTTCACTACGACGCCAAATGAGCCCCGGAAGGATCGCGGCCATCAATAAGGCAAAGCCCATGAAAACAACCTTCATGAACAACACCGGCAGGAACCAACCAATCGTCCCAAACACCGCCGCAAATAGTCCCAATACCAACGCGCCGCTTTTGGCCTTCGGTTGGAAAAATCGCCAAATCACCCCGCCCATGCCTTGCGAAACGATCACGCCAGCTTCAGCCAGTGACTCCTCGAGCCGGTCAGCCTGCTCCTTAACCGAGGGAGCCGGGTCCGCGTCAGTCAGATCTTCGCCCACATCGAAAACTGGAATCTCAAACTTCGTAGACAAAGTTTTCTTCTGTCCCCGCACCGGCATCTCGAGCGTAAGTCGCCAGAGTATTTGGTCTCGTTACTCACTTCCATCAGTCGGTTTCCCGCTGTCCCGAGGTACCTGAAATTTTACCGGCAATTGCACGATCGGCCCCATCCCCTGGACCGTTGCCGCCGGGCGCGACTCCTTAGCTGCCCAAATGGGAACCTCTGAAACCCTACGGTTTTTACCGCTGCCACTCACCGTTTTGTGAATACAGGCCAACTCTAGATCGATGGCCCCAATGACCCGCGCGCCCTTCGGAATCACGATCGCACCACTCACCCAACCTCCCCATGAACCCGGCATCGGATCCGGTCGAAAAATCAGAGTTCCGTAGCGAAGCACCTGTAGAAAAGCCTTCGCGGCCAGAAACATCAAAACCAACCCAATGATTGTGAATAGCAACACGACCAACAGTGCATAGTTCCCTCGCTCCAATTCCTTCGGCAGAGCTGTGAGAGCCGGCAAACTGAGGCCAAAAAATACCCGTCCCATCAAACCGAATATCACGGCCTCCAGTTTGCGGGACCCTTTGATCTTTCCTGTATGCCACTCGGGGCGCCAATGCCAGGGTTCATCGGGATATGCACTCTTCAGCTCCTTGGCCGACATCTTCTTTCCCTGCATACCGCCCACCTCAACAACTCCTCCGCCCCAACGCAATCTACCACCGCAGCTGCCCATCGCCAAAAAACTGTCACGTAGGAAGTGACAGTTTTTAGGATGACTCACAGCCCTTTGGCTCTGAGGTTCGCTCAGATCAGTTTTTCAGCGCCGAAACATCGGCACCGTGGTTCAGATGGATCATCTGCCCGCCGGTGGCCAGTGCGGGCACCGATTTCAGCCCCTCGGCTTCAGCCCCGGCCAACCGATCAGGAGCTTCGCCCAAGTGAATGACCTCGAGATCGAAACGGGAGCGGTCGACGATGGATTCGACTGCATTTTGAGCATCGAGACATACCGGGCAGCCGGCGTGGTAGAAGGTGGCTTTTTCTTTCATGATGTGACTTTGTCTATTGGTTTGGTTACTTGTTATGAATCGTCGCTTTCGACGCCGTGACTATGCCCTTTTCCCGCTCAGCCCACAACCGGGCACAATCTGGTCCCCACTTTCCAAACGGTCCTAATTACTAACTATGAGTGCTTTAAAATCTTCGCCTCCTGACCTGACCGCCGCCGACATGGTGGAAAACGTGATCAAATGTAAGTGGTCACTCACCGTATTCCGTCTTGTGCGCGAGGGCACCAATCGTCCCGGGGCGATGGAGCGGGCCGTGCCCGGCCTCACAACCAAGGTTCTCAATGAACGTCTCCGCAAATTCGTGCGATTTGGGGTATTTACCCGCACTGAATTCGCTGAACTCCCTCCCCGGGTAGAATATACCCTAACCTCATTTGGCCAAAGATTCGCCGGAGTGCTGGATGCGGTAGATGCGCTGCAAAAAGACCTCCCCACCGCGAGCTAGGTTCGTTTCGGCTTTTCCTCGCGCCTTGAAAGCGCGACCTTCGACTTTTCATGGATTTCATTCTCGATCGCGACGACGCGCCCCCGCCTCAATCCGGCTATCCACCGATCGATTTCCGTGAGGCCCTGAACGAAGAGCAATACGCTGCCGTTACCGCCCCGCCCGGCCCCCTCCTGGTGCTCGCCGGTGCCGGTTCCGGCAAAACCCGCACCCTGACCTACCGGGTCGCTTGGCTCCTGAGTCAAGGTGTGCGGCCCGGCGAGATCATGCTGCTCACATTCACCAACAAGGCCGCCAAGGAAATGCTCCACCGCGTCCATGACCTCACCGGTGAAGATTCCCGCCGGTTCTGGGGAGGCACGTTCCATGGTCTCGGGAACAAAGCGCTGCGCATGTTCGGTGATTCGGAGGTCCTGAAGCTTCCAAAGAACTTCACAATTCTAGACGCCGATGAATCGGAATCGCTGCTCAAGAGAACCGTCGAGGCGGAGGACAAATTATTCTTCAAAGATAAAACTAACCCGCGGCCGAAACCACTCTTCAGCGTCCTTTCGATGGCGCGAAACACCCAGGACTCGTTATCCAAAACGGTGGATGAGCACTACCCGCAATACCGGGATATCGCTGTCGCTCTACCCACCTTCGCGAAAGCCTACAAGGAAGCGAAACAGAAACAAAACGTCGTCGACTACGATGACCTACTCGACCTCTGGCTCAAGTTACTCACCGAAGACCAAAAGATTGCCGACTACTTTTCCCACCGTTTCCGCCATGTGCTGGTTGATGAGTATCAGGACACCAACACCGTCCAATCCCAGATCATCGATCGACTCGCTTCCCACCATTGCGTGATGGCGGTCGGCGACGACGCCCAGTGCATCTACTCCTGGCGCGGGGCGGATTTCGAAAACTTGATGACGTTCCAAGACCGTCATCCGGGCACCGTCATCCACCGCATCGAAACCAACTACCGTTCGACCCCTCAAATCCTCGAACTCGCCAACGGCGTTTTAAGTGCCCAACCCGCCGGCCGTCACTTCGACAAGGAACTCCGCGCCGCCCGCGCGAACTCCACCAAACCTTACGTCGTTCAGGCCATGGACGACCGCGAGCAGGCCGAGTTTTTGGTGAAGCGTATTCGCTGCCTCGTGGAAGACGAAGGCGTGTCACCCTCGGAGATCGCCGTGCTCTATCGCTCACACTTCGTGGCGCTCGAAACGCAGCTCACGTTCTCCCGCGTCGGCATCCCCTACCACATCACCTCGGGAGTTAAGTTCTTCGAACGTCAGCATGTCCGCGATCTCGTCGCGATCCTGCGCTTCATCTATAATCCATCGGATGAATCCGCTTGGCAACGCATCGCCTGCCTCCTCCCCAAGATCGGAGAAAAAGGCGCGCACAAGATTTATAATGCCGCCGCCGATCACGCGCGACTGATGCTGATCGATTTTGTCGATGCACTCGATACCGACGACGTGAAGTCCAAGGTCCCAAAAGCTTCAAAAGAAGAGTGGCCGAGCTTCTGCGCATCGCTACGTCAAACCGCCGAGGACATGCGTAACGAGACGCCCCAAATCACCGTAGAAACCGCCATGGATGGTTGGTATGGCGATTACCTCAAAGGAGCCTACGCCGACTACATGGATCGCGTGGACGAACTCACGGCGATGTCGGGCTTTGCTCAACGGTTCGAAGAGATGCAGGACCTACTCGCCCAAATCGTGCTTCTGAATGGCGAGACCAACGACCGCGCGGTCGAAGACGATACGCAGGCCGTTCGCCTCACCACGATTCACCAAGCCAAAGGTTTGGAATACGACGTCGTATTCGTGATCGGTTGTGCTGATGGACTATTTCCGGGCCGCCGAGCGATCGAGTCGGGTGACGTCGAAGAAGAACGCCGCCTGTTCTATGTCGCGGTGACTCGCGCCAAGAACGAACTCTATTTGAGCTACCCCAAGATCGCGAACCGCGCCGGCCCCGGTGGCATGCTCCTCACGCCCAGCCGCTTCCTCCAAGAAATCTCCCCCGACCTCTACGAAGCCCTCCGCATCAAGCGCAGTGCCGGATGGTGAGATCATAGAATATTTTGGTAGTATGAGCCGCTTCACCGGCTAACATGACGCCATGATTACCCCTTCATTCCGTGGCCTCTGGCTCGGTCTCCTGATTAGTGCCGGCACCGCGATCGCTGGTTCTGCACCCAATATCCTCTTCATCTTCCTCGATGATTTCGGCTGGCGCGATACGAGCTACATGGGCTCGGATTTTTTCGAAACACCCCACATCGACAAACTGGTGGCGGAAGGGATGACATTCACCCAAGCATATTCAGCTTCGGCCAACTGCGCACCGGCCCGCGCCAGTCTTCTCAGTGGCCAATACTCTCCTCGGCACAAAATCTATAACGTCGGCACCACGCCTCGCGGAGAAGACCAACATCGCCGCCTCGAACACATCCCCGGAGTCGCTGACCTAGATCCGTCTATCCGGACCTGGGCTCAGATCGCCCAGAAAGCCGGCTACACTACGGGCACAATCGGAAAATGGCACCTCAGCCCAGATCCGATTCCCTACGGGTTCGACGTGAATATCGGCGGCAGCCACAGCGGTAGCCCGCCCAAGGGCTACTACCCACCCCACCCCGGTGCGCCGGGACTGGAAGACGCCCCGGAAGGCGAATACCTCACCGATCGCCTCAGCGATGAAGCCGTCAAATTCATCGAGCAAAATGCTGCCAAACCGTGGCTGCTTTATCTCACCCACTTCTCGGTCCACACTCCCATTCAGGCCAAGCGTGAACTCGTCGCCCAATACGAGGCCAAGACGCCCGGTGAGCTGCATGACAACGTCGGCATGGCCACCATGATCAAATCAACCGACGACGGCATCGGCCGTATCATGGCCAAACTCGAGGAACTAGATCTCTCGGACGACACCGCCATTATCTTCTTTTCTGACAACGGCGGCTACGGCCCGGCCACGGACATGTATCCACTATACGGCTATAAAGGCACTTATTACGAAGGCGGAATCCGCGTGCCCTTAGCCATCAGTTGGCCCGGCCGTATCGCTCCGGGACAATCTTCCGATGCTCTGGTGACCGGTGTAGACATCTACCCTACGCTTTGTGAAATCATGGGAGCACCGTTACCTGACCAGATTCTCGACGGTGAAAGCATCGTGCCGATCCTCACCGGCACTCAACCAGATCCCAACCGTGCCATCTTCTGGCACTTCCCCGCTTATCTCCAATCCTACGGACAGACCGCCGCGGAACAACGCGACGTGCTCTTCCGCTCCCGCCCCGTTTCTATCGTTCGTCAAGGAGACTGGAAGCTACACCACTTCTACGAGGATGATGCCTATGAGCTATACAACCTTCGCGAGGACATTGGAGAAACTCATAATTTGGCTCTACTCCAACCCGCTAAGACCGGCGAACTCGGCAAAACCCTGGCCGACTGGCTCCAACAAACCGGCGCCGACATCCCCCAACGACCTAATCCCGAGTTCAATTCCGAGGTTCACGCTCAGGCCGTCGCTGATCGGATCAAGCGCGACCAAAAATGAACCACCGCACAGGCAGCCCGACGTCGATCTAGGTTGATCCGCGACCCCGACTAGGCAGCGTCGAGCCATGCCGATTACTCCCCGCCTCCAAGAACTGCAGCCAGAGATCGCCTCGTGGCGGCAGGACATTCACCAGAACCCCGAGATCCTTTTCGATACGCACCGCACCTCTGGGTTGGTTGCGGACAAGCTCAAGGAGTTCGGGTGCGACTCGATTAAGACGGGTATCGGGCGCACCGGCGTCGTCGGAGTGATCAAAGGCCGTCAAAATACCAGTGGTAAAGTCATCGGGATTCGGGCCGACATGGACGCCCTTCCGATCTTCGAAGACACCGGCCTTTCCTATGCTTCAAGCACTCCCGGTAAGATGCATGCCTGCGGCCATGACGGCCACACTTCCATGCTACTCGGTGCCACCAAATACCTGGCCGAGACCCGTAATTTCGACGGCACCGCCGTGGTCATATATCAACCCGCCGAAGAAGGCGGCGGCGGCGGCGGCGAAATGTGCGCCGATGGCATGATGGATGAGTTCGGCATCCAGGAAGTCTACGGCATGCACAACATGCCCGGAATCCCCATCGGCCAGTTCGCCATTCGCGAAGGCTCATTTTTTGCCGCCACTGATGAATTCACCATCGATGTCACGGGCCTCGGCGGACACGCCGCTAAACCCCACGAATCGATCGATACCACCGTCGTCGCCGCCCAAATCGTGATTGCCCTGCAAACCGTCGCTTCGCGCAACTCCGACCCGCTCAAGGCACTCGTCGTTTCGGTCACCTCTTTCCGCACTGAGAGCGAAGCTTACAATGTCATTCCCGAACGGGTGCAACTTCGAGGAACGGTGCGCACGATGGACAAAGACATCCGTGAACTCGCCGAAAAACGAATCAAAGAAGTCTGCCAACACACCGCCGCAGCTTACGGTGCAACCACGGCAATCAATTATCACAAAGGATACCCCGTGATGGTTAACGCCCCTGCCCAGACCGCATTTGCCGCCGAAGTCGCCGCCCAAGTCGCCGGAGCCGAAAACGTGACGACGGATACCCCTGCGATCATGGGCGGAGAGGATTTCGCCTTCATGCTCGAGGAACGCCCCGGCGCTTACATCCTCGTCGGCAACGGCGACACCGCGATGGTGCATCACCCCAAATACGACTTCAATGACAACGCCATCCCTGCCGGTTCCTCGTTCTGGGTGCAGCTCATCGAAAAGGCCATGCCTCTTGCCTGATCGATGCTCAAATCCCAACTTATCCATCCCGAGATTCTCGCCGCTTTAGGCGGTTCTGGTCACTTCTCTCAAGTCTTGATCGCCGACGGCAATTTTCCCGTCGCGGGAAATCGCGGCCCCAATGCCAAGATCGTGCACCTCAACCTTGCGCCCGGCATGGTCGATTCACTCACCGTGCTCGATGCCTTGCTCACCGCCATCCCCGTGCAGGCCGCCACAGTCATGGAACCGCCTTCCGACTATGCTCCACCGATCACGGAAATTTATCGCGAGAAACTCGGACCCGACGTCACTTGGAACCAAATGGAGCGATGGGCCTTTTACGATAAGATCGCCTCGCCCACCACCACGTTGATTATCGCCACCGGCGAACAACGCCGTTTCGCCAATCTTCTACTGGAAGTAGGCATGGTAAAACTCGCCGCTGAAAACTTTTAGATCAGACCGTCGAGTCTACCGAATTAACGAAACTCGGAACCGCTCTCAATCCCAGGTATCGCCCGGATCAACCCTCCGACAGTCGATCCACCAAACGTCTCAGCTCACCTAAATCCACCGCGTCGGGATCAGCGGGAAACGGGCGCTCGACCAAAAACCATGTTTCGGTGAAGGAGGCTTCTTCGCCGGGACCCAACCGCTCACGGGGACCGATGGGCTCGAGTTCGATAACGGGGCGATCCTGCGGATACCAAATGGACATCGACAAGCCCGCCACCTCGTTGTAAACTCGGTCGGGGAACGTGGGGAATCGCTTCACGAACAGCAAATCATTCGGAGCATGGTAGGCGAACCAACCTGACATCGAATCCATCCCGAGCTTCGGAAACTCCAAAGGTCCTAAAATCTCGATCATGTGGTCGCGCTCTCGAATTTGAGGGTCTCGAGGGCGCATATTCAGCCAGCCTCCCGACTTATACTGAACGTAGTTATGAGGAAATCGGGAAGGTTCCGTTACGGGCACGTAAGCACGCCCCCCTCCGACCGCGAAGGTACGGCTCCAGTGGCACCATTCGACCGTCCGGTTCTCCGTGATGTTTCGGATAGTTTGAGTGCAAGTGAGGCGACTACCTTGCTCCGCCAACTCAAACTCGCGCACCAACTGCACTCCCGTCTGGGCATGCGGCTGGCTGATCATCCTCGCGGAACGCTCACCCGTGATTTCCCCGACCCATTCACCACGCCAGAGCTCATCCCGCTGAGGGATCAATTGCTCCGGCCCCACGTCAAATCGACCGGCGCTGGGCACAAAGTCCTTCAACTCGGGCGTCCATTCCTTCTCCTTCGGATCAAGTCCCAACACGTTGGTGCCATGTAACGCATACTCCAGCACCCGACCACCCGCATCTGGACATAGGACCACTTGAGTCGTCTCGTTGCCCAACCAGATCGCGTTGGGGAAATTCCAGAAAGGTTTTTGTTCAGCAGCCTGCATACTAGTCGCAAAAAGAAGGAGTATCCATTGTAGCACGAATTGAAAATTAGAACCAAATGTCCCGCCCAGACAATCCCTCACCCTCGAATAATTTATTCTCTGTAAAAACGGCAACGTGACTAGTCCGATAACGACCGGATTCGGATATTGCGAAAGTAGTGCACGTCACCCTTGCCGTGATGCTGAATTGCGACGCGACCGCTCGTGAAGCTGTCGTCACGGACATCCGTGGTCAGGTGGCCATTCACCCAAATCTGGATATGATCACCGACGCACTTGATCCGGTAATGGTTCCACACTCCCGGCTTGTACGCGTCTCCCGCGATGGCATAAAAACTCTCCAATTTGTCCTTACTCTCGGGAAATATCCACCCCTGCTTGATCGCATAAAGTGACCCGGATTGTCGGTCGAAAATTTCGCATTGGTAGCCAATCGGCGTCTCGTCACAACGGAAGGCGATCCCCGTGTTGTAATTCTCCAACGGCGCTTTGATTTCACCTTCGAGCTCGAAATCGGTGAACACCTCATCGTGCACCAACCAGAGGTTTTTCTTCACCGCAAGCATCTCGATGGCGCCGTCCTTCACTTCGATTTGTTGATCATCGAAGTTCGGGGTCCAACCCGCCAGAGATTCGCCGTCCAACAAGTTTATCCAGCCCTCATCCGGTTGGCGGGACCAGCAGATAGTTGTCAGGACAGCGAGACAGAGAATCGTCAGAGATTTCATAGCTGGATTAGATCGCACCGATCTTAAACAAACATCCAGAGGATTGAGGCGAAGAAAACTCCAATGAATCCAACTGCGGTCGAAACGAGACTCCAGGTTTGGAATGTCTGCTTCTCCGTCATGCGGAAGTAACGACTCACCATCCAGAATCCACTATCATTCACGTGAGAGAAGCCCGCTGCTCCAGCTGCGATCGCGACCACGACCAGCGAAAGCTGAGCGTCCGAGAGTCCCATATTCATCAATATCGGAGACATCAGCGAAGCCGCCATGACCATGGCCACTGTGGCCGACCCCTGCGCAATGCGAGAAATGGCGGAGAACAAGAACGCGAGAATGACCGGCGTCACACCAAGACCTCCCAGTGTCTCGGCCAACGCGTCACCCACGCCCGTTTTACCCAGCATTCCTTTAAAGACTCCGCCCGCTCCGGTGATGAGGATGATAATTCCTGCTGGTCCGAGAGCGCGGGTCGCGACTTCCATGAGTTGATCTTTCTTAACCCCACGCTTCGCGCCCAAGATCCACAGCGTCAAACTCGTCGAGAGAAGCAGGGCCAAGATCGGGTGACCGAAGAAAGCGACAAACTGCTGCCAGCCCGGCGCTGCCTTCATCAAGATGGCCATCTCCGCTCCGCGTTCGCTCCGGGACAGGCCATCGGCGATGCCGCTACCCACTGCCTGTTCGACCAACGAACCCGCTACGATCAATACGATTGGGAGCATGAGGATGATCGCAATCGTCCAAAATGAAGGCGTATCAGTTTCTTCAACTTCAACCAGTTCGGGCGGGTCAATTTTGATCCGATCCGCAATCTTACCACCCAGAAAAATACCCGAGATGATCGCCGTCGGCAAGCCGACCAGCACGCTGTAGAGAATCACCGTGCCAATGGGGATACCCAATTCGTAGGCCACCCAGGTCGGCCCGGGCGTCGGCGGCACAAAGGAATGCGTCACCACCATACCGGCCAACAGCGGGAGTCCAAAGGTCAGCAGTGATTTGCCGGTGCGACGCGAGAGTGCGTAGAGGATGGGAGCAATGATCACCAGGGCCACATCGAGAAACACGGGGATGGAGATCAGGAAGCCAGTCATGAGCATCGCCCAATTGGCTTTCTTCTCGCCGAAGAATTTCAGTAGGCCGTTGGCCAGACTCTGCGCTCCCCCGCTGTGCTCGATCATCGAGCCGAAGATCGCACCGAGACCGATGATCGTAGCAATGAAGCCCAAACTGGAGCCCATACTGTCCTTGATCGTGTCGCCGACCTCGGTGAGCTCCATCGTGCCAGAAACGACCCCCACAAATACACTCGCTAAGAGCAGTGCGACAAACGCCTGCACGCGCCATTTTAGAATCAGAAAAAGAATCAGGGCAATCGCGGCCACCAAGGTGCCAATTAACCAGCCTGTACTCACGTCGGGGGTAACCGCTGCTAAGAAATGCATACAATACGCTCCACGCTCTGTCGCTGATCGCCAAGCCCGAACTCACCTCAATCGCGTAACCAGTTAACCGAACCAGCAACTCCCACTGCTTTCGCCTAAGGTTCTGCCAGTGGTTCGAAAGGCCATGCCCACTTCGATATTTCGGCCGTAGAATAATTTAGAAGAATAATTTATCTTTTGTTCTTTTTAATGAGACGCTATGGCTCATTTTGTCATGAAACTCTCATTTCAACCCGCACCGAGAACTCTTTCGCGATCACCTGCTCGAGTTCGGCGGAACCTTCCATGCATTCCATGAGGTAACCAAGTCCGGCCAGCGGTTCAGCAGATTCAATCCACCAACTATTCAGCCCTACCATGTTATCCAAATCGCAGGCCCGCGCCTTCTTCCTCGGCGGAGCAGGTTTATTTACCGCCGCTTTTCTCGCTCTGACTTACGACTCGCACAAGCAGGTCCCGAAGCAAACCAATGAGCACAATATCACCGATCAGGTCATCGCTGGTAAGGAAATCTGGGAAGCCAATAACTGCATGGGATGCCATACGCTGTTTGGTGAAGGCGCTTACTAAGCCCCTGAATTAACCAAGGTTGTAGATCGCCGCGGTAACCCGTGGCTTGAGCTCTTTTTGAAGGACCCAGAAGCCATGTTCCCCGGCGAGCGGAAGATGGTGAATTACGATTTCAATCCCGAGGGAATTGCTAAAGTCATCGCATTCTTAGAATGATGCGGCGAGGTGGACTTGAATGGTTTCCCGGCCGATCCGCGCCTAGGACGGGTCGCAGCTCCCGTTGTCACGACCGGCAAATCCCATCTACCGAAGCCTCAGCTATTCCAGACGATCTGTTTCGCTTGTCACACCGTCGGTGGCGTAGGCGGTAACGTCGGTCCCCCTCTGGATACGATCGGCACGAAGATGAACGAGGACGATCTCAAAGCTTGGATCAGTGATCCGCAGAAAATCAAACCGGGCACTGCGATGCCCCAAATACCAATGACCGCTGAGCAGCTCGACGAGATGGTCGCCTATCTCATCAGCCTTTCCGCCGAATACCCCCCCCCCTGCGCCGCCCAAATCTAATTTTTCTATCAAATGAAATTCCGCACTCAACAAATCGCCTACTGGTTCTTCGCCTCAGCTCTGCTGCTGCTGGTGCTCCAGATCGTATACGGCTTCATCATGGGATTCGCTCACATGGGTTACGACAACCTACACGAGTATATTCCCTTCAATACCGCCCGCGCCGTCCACACCAACCTGTTGATCGTTTGGCTACTTCTAGGGTTCATGGGATCTGCCTACTTCATCATTCCCGAAGAAGCGGATCGTGAACTGGCCTGGCCCAAACTCGCCTACGTGAAACTTATCACGTTTCTGCTCGTCGGCGTGACTGCCATCGTCCGCTACCCATCTCAACATTTGAGAAGGTCGCAAATTCCTCGAGATCCCTCGACCGCTCGACTACCTCGTTGTCGCCAACGTGCTGCTCTTCCTCGCCAACATCGGTTGGACCATCTGGACCGGAAAACGGTTCACCACCACGGCCATCGCGGTATTCTTTCTGTTTCTATACGCGACGAAGAACTTGATCCTGAATCTGGTTCACGAGGGCATCATAGACCCCGCAAATCTCATCTGGATCTGCTTAATCGCGCTGTGTCTGCCGCTCATCAAATTGGCACAATAGAGATCCCGTTTCGAACTGATTCCACATCGTTTTCGGCCTCCAGGGTCGCCAATGTTTCTTTAGCTTGAGCGGACATTGCCTCTAGCCAAGCCGGTGGTTAGCTTCTCTTATTTGCTGCGATCAACCTTCGCGTAAATACCCCAACACTCTCCTTCTCCGCTCTTTGAAAACGTTCCTAACGCTAGCCGCCCTGCTTCTCATCTCAACAGCGTCCGTCTGCGCTGAAGCAAACAACGCCCCTCGACCCAATATTCTCTATCTCTATGTAGATGACATGGGTTGGGGCGCCATCGGGCCGAACGGTCAGTCCGAACGGCAAGCCCAAGGGCTTCCTAACGTAAAAACCCCAAATCTCGATCGACTCGCGGATCAGGGCGTAAATTTCACCCGCTCCTACGGTTGCACCGTTTGTTCTCCCGCTCGCTCGTCCCAACAAACCGGCTTTCATCAAGGTCATACGTTCGCAGACCGCAATGACCGCGATAATGCCAAGAAAGCGATCCGTACCGATGATCTCACCATGGGGGATATGCTTTCGAAAGCGGGATATGTCACCGGCTACTGGGGAAAATGGGGCTACGGTGGTTCCCTAGATATGGAGTCACCAACATTGGATAACCTGCAGACGCTCCCCACCGCTCACGGATACCAATACGTGCTCGCCGAACTCCACCACGTCCGCGCCCACACCTTCTATCAGCCCACCCTCTGGAGCGCACCAGCCAAACCCAGATCAACGGGTGGATTGGAATTGGTCCCAAACTCACTCGCCAGAATCGCCGGTGACTCTAACTACCCAAACACACCCGCTCTCCAAAATCACCCTGATTACCCCACGGTAGCCTACTGTGACGACAGCTACGCTTTTGCCGCGCTGGATTTCGTGCGGACGCAGGCCCAAAACTATCGCACCACCGGCCAACCTTTCTTCGGGCTATTCGCGGCCCAAGTTCCTCACGCGCCGTTCGATGAAGTCGCGGTGCTACCCGAATGGGATGCGGCATATCGCGATCAACCCAATCTCTCGCCTCAGGCCCGCCAATGGGCTGCAATGGTTACCCGTATCGACGCTCATTTTGGCAATATTCTCGCTGCGCTTGATGACCCTAACGGCGATGGTGATACCTCTGATTCAGTCGCGGAAAAAACCTTGATTGTCTTCCAATCCGATAACGGTGGGCCGCAACACAATGCCCGGGACGAGTTCTTCGCCAACGGAGGACTACGCGGGCGAAAAACGCAGATCTACGAAGGGGGAATTCGAGTTCCCACAATTATGCGATGGGCCGGACTCGAGGCCGGAACCAGCACCGAACGATTGATCGATGTAACAGATCTTCTCCCCACATTCTGTGATCTGGCCGGAGTCCCCACTCCACTTGGAATCGACGGTGTTTCCATCGCCCCACTTTTGCTCAATACTGGCGAACCTCGGGAACGCGATTTTCTAATTCATGAAGCAGACAAACAGCAGTCGATCATCCACGACCGTTACAAACTGATCCGGGATTCTGAATCTAACCTCGAGCTCTACGACCTGAAAGCTGACCGCTCGGAGACTCAGAACATCGCCGCCAATCACCCCGCACTCGTCGCTAAACTCGAGGCTCTGCTTCTCGGAGAACGCATCGCAGAACCCCTTGGTTTTTCGAACACCTATCATCACTGGATCGGACGCAATGGCGGAAAAACCTCCGATGCGGGAAATTGGTCCGACTACGAATACGTCAACGCTGGCATCACCTACCAAACCGACAACGGATCTCCCCAGCTTTCCTGGACCGCTCATCTGGAAAATTCTGAAAAACGTCCCTCCATCGCTCGCGTTGATCAGAACTTAGAATTCCTCGCTCTCCAAGTCTCCGGAGAATCCGAACAACAGCTGATTCTTGAACCGAATATCAATCTAACCGGCCGCAACGAGATCCGTCTTTCCGAACACGCAAAACTCACCATTCAAGGCGGACGGGTAACCTCACTCCGCTGGATTGAGGTCGAGCAAGGCGCGACGCTCTCCGGACACGGGACCATCGACAGTGATCTCTACACCGTTGGAACGATTTCCGCCTCAACCGATGGGTTTCTGGACATTTCGGGAACAGCCAATCTCGGTGGTTCGCTTCTGCTGGCCTCGCAAGCAGACGTAAGTTCCGGTGACCGTATCCTGGTGCTCCGAGCCGACGAAATTCGAGGAAAATTCGAGACCATCGATCATCGTTTTACCGTCCAATACGACCCCACGAGCGTGACGCTGGTGGCGAAATAAGAAACGCGTTAGATCAGCCTTCGAGCTAACTTAATTAACTCGCGCGGCAATTCATGCTGAATCTTAGCAAACGGGATTTCGCCGCAAATCAGAGGGATAAACTCGGTAGCATACGGTGCCCGAGTTAACGCCGCTTGATCGGTCGCATAACCCATACCGCCCACGAGACTGACTAAACAAATTTGGCGATCAGGAAGCTCCGCCAACACCGCCCGCCCCATCTGTTGATAGGGCTCCAACCCACACCCGAGTAAAACCAATGGCCCGATCTGCAAGCCGTGCAATGCCACCGGTGGATTTGGCGTCCGCTTGCCTCGACATTCCGTCAAAATCTTCCGCAATCCCTGCAGGCGAGCCATTTCCATCCCGTTGGTCGACATCGCAGTCTTCTCGCGATTGTGGGGAAAATCGGTTATACCTTCTACGGCAAAAATTCGTTCAAGCTTTCGGATCTGTCGCTCGAGCAAAGCCCGATTCCATGGTTTGCGGGTGAAGCGCACTTCGCGGCGAATCGAGCCAACATCGGTCGCATCAATTGGCGATGCATGTTTTAAACCTCGCTCAATTACCCGGGTATACTGACGCGAGATCGCGGCCAGCGCCCGCTTCGATTCACTTGGGATACGATGATTCAACTTCGGGTTAATATCCCCCAACGCTCCTGGCAAAAATAGTGCGACTACCCCATTATGCGTCGATTCAATCGCCCGTGACGCCTCGCCCACAAAATCGCCATGGATCGCATTGGTCTTCTCGCCATAGACTACGGCATGGCAGCCGAAGTGATGTATCACTCCGACTAGTTTCCCGCGCGCCTTCACCGTCACGACTCGCAATGTGGGATCAGTCATCTCAGGATGATCGGGCCGCCAGGTCGCTTTCATCCGTTCCTTAAAATTAGCCTCCAAGGCGAAACCGGAATCGGTCTCGCGATTAACCGCAATACCTTCGCAGGGGAGTTCCGCCCAACCAAACTCCACGACCTCTCGATGCCCCATGGCTTCGACCACCGCAGCCTCAACTCGGGCAGGCAACGTTTCCACATACATCGCATCCGCCTCGCCCCAACCTTCCATCCCACCGACCGCTGGCGCGCTGTGGGTGTGAGTGACCGATAACATCACTTGATGGGCTTCACACTTCGCTTTCCGCGCGACGACTTCGCGAATTCGGGTATCCAAATCACGCGGCAATCCGCACAGTTCCAAACTCACCAAAACCACACGCTGGCGCTTCTCCTCCACGATCATCACCCGGGCATGGAGCGGTGCTAGGATTTCGGTCGCCGCCCGATTCCGATAAGGCCCATACCCCGCCAACTGCACCCCCAATCGCGGAGTGATGTCACTCTTACCGAAACCCGCCTTCATTATCCTTTGGTCGAGGTCACGGCTCCGTTTTTGCGTTCGTGTTCACGGAGCGCATCGATGTTGGCCTCTACTTTGAAAATCGTTTCCGCCATGCGTTCCACCATGTGTTCCTGCGGATCCACAAAGTCAAAACGCGTCTCAATCGAATTCGCCACCCGCCAACGACAATTCGGTATCGCCATATTTCGGTAATCGATTCCGGAAGCTTCCAGTGCCGCCATCCAAGACACCTTTGGTCCGGCGTATCCTTGCCAGTGTAACCGTGGCCAATCCGGGATCGGTGACGGCACGTAGCCAAATGCCAACATGCCTTCCGCCTTCAGGGCCGCCGCAAACGTGTCGCGCGACACGCCCGCCGCCTCGGCATCGTAGTTCATGGTGAGCAAATGATACACCGGTTTCACGCCTTCCGCACAGTCAGGCATACTTAAAAATTGGGAGCCCTGCAGTTTTTCGCGAAATAGATCCGCGTGCCGTCGACGCTCGGCAATCCATGCATCGATCCGGCCAAACTGCTCGGTGAGAAGCACCGCATTGAGCGGAGTCACCCGGTAGGTGTAGACCAGTGAATCACTCCACGGCCGCAGTTCTTCCGGAAACCCTTCGTCCGGCGCTCGGCCCATGTGTTGGCCGATCATCGCCGCTTTCCAAAACACGTCCTTATTCGGTGTCACTAGATAGCCCGCCTCAGTTGTCGGGAGCACCTTGCCTCCCATGCAGGAAAACCCCGACGCGTCACCGACGTCGCCCACGCGCACACCGCCAATGGTCGCCCCATGTGCCTGACTTCCGTCTTCGATCAGGGCCAACCCGTGCTTATCCGCGATCTCGCGCAGTCGCGGCAGGTTCGCAGGGTGTCCAAATAGATGAACCGCCAAGATCGCTTTGGTGCGTGGAGTGATCGCCGCTTCAATGAGTTCGGGGTCGATCAAACCGGTATCGCGTTCGATATCTACAAATACCGGTATCGCGTTCTGATGCAGTATACACGAAGTCGAAGCCCCCCATGTGTAGGGAGTCGTGATCACTTCATCGCCGCTACAAATCTCGAGCCCCGCCAACGCACCTTGCAGCGCCGCGTGACCAGAGCTGCACGCTAGCACCTCGCGACCCCCATGATACTTCGAGATCGTCTCCTCCGCCTCCACAATCTCCGGCGAATGAAACCGCCCCAATCCGACCGCCTTGCCTTCGCGCAATACCTGCCCGACGCGCTCAATCGCTCGATCTGAAAAATGGGGAAACTTGGAATAAACCACGTCCCCGATGGGAGTGCCGCCCAACAGGGCCAGAGAAGAGGGTGAGGTTATCGTCGGGGAGCTCATAATCCAGAGAGTCTAACAGAATACTCGTTAACGAAGAAATAGCATGACTTACGAAACGATACCAAATCTTACTTTCGCTCCTTGGCTCGCCATTCGGTCGGTGAGCGCCCGCTAAAAGCTTTAAAGGTGCGGCTGAATCCGTAGGAATCGGTGAACCCCAATAGGGCCGCCACTTCTTTAATACTCAACTCGCTCGAGACCAACAACGCGGCGGCTCGCTGCATGCGTTCGTCGGCAATAAAGCGCCCCAGTGATTCCCCCGAAATCAAGCGAAACAAACTGGTCAGATAATTCGGCGATACATGCACCTCTCTCGCCACGTCCGCCAGTGAAAGTGCCCGTTCCGTATTCGCACGCACAAACTCGATCGCGCGCTGCACGACCAACTCGCGGGTGTCCATCTGAGCGACACCGTCCTCCAACGCTCGGCGAAATAGCGCGAGAGCCAAGGTCAGCAACGACTCGCGCATCCCATCGATGGGCGGAGCCTCCTCACCTGCCGCCCAATCCCGCAACCGCTGCAATCGGCGCCGTGGTTCCGCCGGCAGCGCACTCAAGCTCATCCGATGATCAAGCGCGAACCCATCCCGGCTCGTGTAACGGGTGACATGCACCGTTGGGTCCGTTGAATTCAGGCTCCACCATACTAACCGGTAGGCACGTCTCTTCGTGATAAACGCCTCCGCATGCGGGATCTCAGCCGGGCATATCACCAAATCCCCTGCCTCCAAAATGGCCCCCTCATTGGCCAAACTGAAACGACAGCTCCCCTCCAGCAACAAACACAACTCCGCATGCCCGTGGGCATGATCATCACCATACAAGGTCGACTTGAATGACCGCGAACCACGCAATTCCAACGGGCGCTTCCCCCGCCATGGTCCCATCACGTTCCCCTCTCCCAACTGACTGAGCGACCTTATCAATTCCTGCCCGATGAATTGCTTCAGGGCATTCGATTCGGAACTGAGGTGATCTGGTTTTGATTTAGGCAAAGTAATAACAAGGGAACTTGGAACGGAACTTTGCATCATCGTTGCGTCTGCTCAAGCGATCGTTGATCAACATTAGCATACT
Organism: uncultured Verrucomicrobiota bacterium; assembly: GCA_913058185.1. GTDB lineage: Bacteria > Verrucomicrobiota > Verrucomicrobiia > Opitutales > Opitutaceae > Actomonas. Next base: position 3,839 of record CAJXQX010000056.1, on the reverse strand, counting down.
TTTGTCCCCTCCCTGTTCGTGCCCCCGACCCTACCCCGATGTTACTTAACCGAATTTTGCTTCTATTCACCCTCAGTGGAGCGGCCGCCATAGCCAACCCCACCGACTTCCCCGGCGAGACGTCTGAGTGGAACGGTTTCACCCGCTACGATTTTCAGGTCGTCGACCGCGATGTCATAGTAGTGGTCCCCGATGAAGCGGCTCCGGGAAAACCCTGGATCTGGCGCGCTCGGTTTTGGGGCCATGAACCCCAAACAGAAATCGCCCTGCTCGAGCGCGGCTTCCACGTCGCCTACTGTGATGTGGCGGATCTCTTCGGTGCTCCTCTCGCCGTGGAGATTTGGAACGTGTTCCATCACGAAATGACCACGCGCTACGGACTCGCTCCGCGCCCGGCGCTCGAGGGTCTCAGCCGCGGCGGCCTCATCATCTACAACTGGGCCAAAGCCAATCCCTCCAAGGTCGCCTGTATCTACGCGGATGCCCCGGTCTGCGACATCCGCAGCTGGCCCCGCGATCACAGCAGCGCCACAACATGGGCGAAGTGTAAGGCCGTCTACGGTATCACCGATGCCGAAGCGGAAACCTTCACCGGCAATCCTATCGATGGACTCGAGGTCCTAGTCGAAGCCAAGGTGCCCCTCCTGCATATCGTCGGTGATGCCGACAAAGTCGTGCCGGTCGTCGACAACACCGACGTGCTTGCTGCCCGCTACCGCGAGCTCGGCGGTTCAATCCAAATCATCTCGAAGCCCGGCATCGGTCACCACCCGCATAGTCTGGTAGACCCGAAGCCGATCGTAGAATTCATTCTCCAACATACCCGATGAGCACCGCCATCGAACTTCGCCAAGCCACGCGCGCCGACTGGGATGAGGTCGCCGCCCTCATTTACCTCTCCACCAACCATTGGTATGTTGCGAACGGCAAATCCGCCATATTCACCGGCGACCCATCTTCCACTCTCCTGTTTTGCCAAGTCTACGAAGACCTCGACCCCGGATGCTGTTTATTGGCCGTGGATGAAGCCACCGGGACCATCGCCGGTTCCTGTTTCTATCGGCGGCGTGAAACCCACGTCTCACTAGGCATCATGAACGCCCACCCTGACCATACCGGCAAGGGTGTCGCCCGCCAGTTGCTCGCGTTCATTCGGAACTTCGCCGACGAAAACCGTCTTCCGCTGCGACTCGTATCCAGCGCGATGAATCTCGATTCGTTCTCGCTCTACAATCGCGCCGGCCTGGCTCCTTACGCCGTTTATCAAGACATGATTCTCGACGTTCCCATCACCGGTATTCCTGACGAAATCCCCGCAGGCAAAACCGTCCGCGATGCCACCCTCTCCGACGTCGACTTTATGGTGGCTTTGGAATCAGACGTGTTGGGCATTCGCCGCGCGGGAGACTTCGAGTATTTCATTAGTAACAAAACCGGCGATTGGCACATGAGCGTCATCGAGAATGCCCAAGGCGGACTCGACGGATTTCTCGCTTCCATCCAACACCCCGGCAGTTCCCTGCTCGGTCCCGGGTGTATGCGCTGTGATGAGGATGCCGTGGCTCTAATCCGACGTGAGCTTCACGTCTGCCGCGGTCACACCATGGTCTGGTTGGTGCCCTCAAGCCGCCCAGCCATTGCCCAGGCAATGTATGCGCTTAAAGCTCGAAACTGTGAGCTTCATTTCGCTCAAACCACCGGCGCTCCGCCGCAAATCAACGGTGTCGTGATGCCTTCCTTCATGCCAGAGACCGCGTGAGTAACCCAAACGGGATAAGCCGAACGGTCAGCCCCTTCCCCCTGCTATAACTCATCCAAACCAAGGTCAGTCCAGTAGTGGTCCGTCCTTACTTTATCGATACGTAGACAACCTCAAATAGAATGCGGACGCGCATTCTCGTGCTCACCGTTTAGACGCGTCGCCCGCAAGAGAAACTGGCTCTCCCTACGCTTCCGGCCGATCCCAGGGAGTCACGCATCTCCCTCTAGGCATAATAAAAAATCTAAGCTTCGAGAAATTTGGTCTCTGCAGAAACGATTCGAAGCCGATACAATTCACCATGATTACCTAAAATCTATGGAAGCACTCTATTTAGACAATTGAGCAGTGAATATGTTGCATATAATTGCATATATAAATCATCCCATTTAAGACTATCTCTTTTCACATGATTCGGCCGATTTTCTCGTTCGTCATCATCACTTTCCTCTGCGGTTGCCAAAATTCTACCAAACAAATGCCCGGTTCGCCTCCACCTACTGGGTGGAAGCTGGTCTGGAACGATGAATTTGACGGCAAAGGAGTGCCTGATTCCTCCAACTGGAGCTACGCGGTGGGAGGCCACGGTTGGGGCAACAAGGAGAAACAGTTCTACACGGAGGCTCGGGCCGAGAACGCCGGAATGCGGGACGGCAAGCTCCACGTCACCGCTCGCCAAGAAAAATGGGAAGACAACGACTACACCTCCGCACGAGTGATTTCCCGTGGATTGGGAGATTTCCAATACGGGCGATTCGAAATCCGCGCTAAACTCCCGCCAGCCCGCGGAACGTGGGCCGCGATTTGGATGATGCCTTCGGATTGGGACTTCAGCCAAGGCGGTTGGCCCGACATCGGTGAAATCGATATCATGGAACACGTCGGTCACGACCCCGGGGTGATCCACGCCTCGGCTCATTCAAGGGACTACCAGTGGCAAAAAGGCGCCCAAAAAACCGGCACCATCGAAATTCCGACCGCCTCAGAAGAATTCCACACCTACATGCTCGAGTGGTCCGAAGAACGTCTCGCCGCCTACGTCGATGATGAACTCTATTTCGAATACCTGAACGAGGGTCTGGGCGAATCCAAGTGGCCTTACAACAAACCCTTTTACCTCATCCTAAACGTTGCGGTCGGTGGCGAATGGGGTAATGTGGAGGGAATCGACAACGCGGCTTTCCCCCAAACGATGGAAGTCGACTACGTTCGGGTCTATCAGGCGACCGACTCGACTCCTTAGGGGTATACCTGAGCAGGACGGTCGGACGAATTACACTCTGGCGATCACCTCGCCGCGCTTTCGCTTGCGCCCATCTGACGCGAAGCTGAGCATTTACCCGTTCGCTTTCCCCTTTCCCCTTTCCCTTACCCTATGAGATTTAGCATTGTTTGCCTCGCCCTCTGTGTCTGTTCCGCTGGTTTTTCTGCCGGTGAAAAAATCGCTGTCATTCCTAAAGGCACCACGCACAGTTTTTGGAAATCCGTCGAAAAAGGCGCCCGCCAAGCTGGTGATGAATTTGGCGCGGAGATCGTTTGGAAGGGACCTCTGAAAGAAGACGATCGTGCTCAGCAAATCGCGGTGGTGCAGCAATTCGTCGTAGATGACGTGGATGCCATCGTACTCGCGCCTCTCGACGACACCGCTTTGCGCAACCCGGTGCGTGCCTCGATGGCCCGCAATAAACCCGTCGTCATCTTCGATTCCTCGCTCAAAGGCGAAGTCGGCAAAGATTTCATCAGTTTTGTGGCCACCAACAATCTACTCGGTGGCCAACTGGCTGGCGAAGAGCTCGTCCGTCTCCTCGGTGGTAAGGGCAAGGTGGTGATGCTCCGCTTCTCCGAAGGATCCGCCAGCACGGCCAAGCGGGAAGCTGGATTCATGTCCGTCATGGAAAAACATCCCGGCATCGAAGTCATCCAAAACAATCGCTACGCCGGAGTGACGATCAGCGCCGCGCAAGACACGGCCATGAACATGCTCGATCGCCTTCGGGCCGCCGACGCCATTTTCACCCCCAACGAATCGTCAACTCAGGGCATGATTCTGGCTCTTCGCCAAACAGGCCTGATCAAGAAA
>CAJXQX010000055.1 GCA_913058185.1 uncultured Verrucomicrobiota bacterium | reverse complement strand
GTTTACAAATAGGGCGTGCAGTTGAGATTTTTTGGGAAATGGACATACTGCGTAGTGATTGTCGCTCTTACGACGATCGGACTTTGCGGGCAAGATACCGAACATCCGTTCACGGATGAATATGTCCTAACCACGTGGGACACCGATGCGGGCTCCCCTTTTCTGGCCGTGACGTCCATGGCGCAGACTGCCGACGGCTATATGTGGTTAGGATCTTACGACGGGCTGGCCCGATTCGACGGGACCCGATTTGTCCTGCTCGGAATGGTAGTCGATCCGGCGGGTTCGCTGTGGCTAGCGACTTCCAAGGAAATCTGGCGGCGCAAGAATATGCAGTGACAATAATTCCTGCCCGAGAGTGGCCGGCTCAATGGATTGGTTTATTCAATTTCCTGTGATTCTCAGTGAGAAATTGTGGCTCTTGTCGGCAACAAAGTGGTGCGGTGGAACGGAAGATCATTCGAAGAAATGCCAAATTTGCCGGTTACCGGTAGGACCCTCTCTCAAACAATCTGCTTTTTTGACCGTGATGACCGCTTGTGGATCAGTGCCCGACGGTTTCTTTTATACCTCAAAAATGGCCAATGGAACGCAGTTCGAAGTCTGGAACACGGGTCCCCGGACCAGCGTATACTCGGAGCGGGAGCGGCGGCCCAAGGTGGCATTTGGTTTGCGGAAGATACTTTGTTGAAACGCTTCCACCGCGGAAGAGCGGTTGAGACCAAGCCTCGAATCGAAGGGCATCAATTTGACGAAGTCGCGCTGTGGGAAGACGACAAGGGAAACCTCTGGGAGGCGGGCAAACGCAATGGTCTCGTAGTTCATACCGCGGATGGTCGCCATCTCACCTGCACGACGGATAACGGCCTCTCGAATAATGTGATCACGGCCAACACCACCGTGGAGGATCGGGAACGCTGCACCGAAGTTGGCATGGTTGATTTCATCAGCAAACCAGTGCGCCGAACCGCCCTAGTTGCCGTCATGAAAAATGGACCAAAGATTCGGTTCCGCAACCTTCTCGCTGATTAAGGTAAACCCTCAACTAGGGTATAAGAATCCGCTACAATCGAACCGTGCGACCTTCGCGGAAAGACTGATCGGCGGCGAGGACGATACGGAGACTATCCACGGCACTGCGCCAATGCTCGGTGAGATCGGTGTCCTCTCGGATGGACTTAAGAAATAACTCCTGCTCCCGCTGACACAAACCGTCGTGGTCGGGCTCATCATCGATGCCGATAATTTCGTCTTCCTGAGCAAACGTGCCGTCTTCCTTCAGCTCGGAATGATGTAACAGTAACGACTCCGTCTGGCTATGAGCGTTCACGTCGGCCGACTTACCGGCACTCGACGAATCGTTCGCCACAATGGACAGACTTCCTTTAGGTCCGATGACGTCTTTGACAAAAAAAGCGGTCTCACTCATCATCGGCCCCCACCCTGCTTCATACCAACCGACCGATCCATCAGCGAACGTGACTTGAAGCTGACCATAGTTGATCCGGCCCTCGGGCAAATCGTCAGTGAGCCGCGCGCCGATGCCATTGACGGTCACTGGCTGCGATCCGGTCATCCGGCACATCACATCGACGTAGTGCACGCCGCAGTCCACGATGGGAGAAATTGAACTCATTAAGGCACGATGCGTCTGCCAATTGTCGCCGGAGCTTTGTTGATTTAGGTTCATGCGCATCACCAGTGGTCGACCCAAGGTGTCGGCGAGTTCCGCAAAGCGTTTCCAAGCCGGATGCACCTGCAAAATATAGCCGACCAAAAGCTTACGACTCAATTCCCGGGCCTTCGCGATCACCGTTTCAGCTTCTTCCACCGTAATAGCCAAAGGCTTCTCCAAAAACACATGAGCTCCAGATTCCAGTGCCGCGAGCGCATAGGCCGCGTGGGTGTCGGGGTAGGTGCTGATACACACCACGTCTGGTTTGGTGCGCTCCAAAGCATCAGCATAATCTGAATATTCCGCGAGTCCACCGCCAAGACGTTCGTTGAGCTTACCGCGTGAGGTCTCGCCGCGAGCGACGAGTCCCACGATTTCAAAATCGTCCTTAAGATTGTGATATGCCTGCGCGTGAGAAGCCCCCATATGCCCACAACCGACGACTAGTGTCCGTAAACGGGCTGAAGATAAGTCACTCATAGTCCCTCCCATCCCTTGCGGTGCGGTCTACGCAAGTAATCGTTGGCCGCCGGCTCATTAGTAAAGCGCATGCTCGGAGCGTTCCATTTTAAGGTGCGGTGGGGGAAGCGCACCGCCACACTGCCGAGTAACACGGCTTCGGTCAGGGGCCCCGAGTAATCAAACGGGGTCGAAGTGGTGTCCTCGCCCAAGCAGGCATCGACAAACTGCAGCCAGTGGTGGCCCGACTTGATGCGCGGACGATCGTATTCCTTATACTGCTTCCGAGGGAAGAGGGTCGCCGGTTTAATATGCGGCAACAACATGGTGCCTTCCGTGCCGATAATGACCGATCCCTGTTTCGGAATCGGTGGCGGCGGACGTTCGTTTTTCGGCGGATTCTCTTCCGTGACCAACGCCATGACTTCGGCCGGCGGACGCTGATCGCCGTCATACCACACAAACTCAATTCCGCCATCGACGGTAAATTCGGTGGAGGGAAACTGATAACGAATCCGCGCGTTATTGGCCCAGTTCCATTCGTCCGGAGCTTCGCCTTCCGAGCGCACCGAGACGGGGGCACTCAACGCCAGCGCCTCGTAGACCGGATCGAAAATATGGCAGCCCATATCACCGAATGTTCCGGTACCAAAATCCAAACGCTTCCGCCAATTTCCGGGATGGTAATACTTATCGCCAATGAAGGGTCGGTCTTCGCAAACCCCCAGCCAGCCATCCCAATCGAAGTCGGGCGGGACGCTAAATTCACCCTCCGGCGGCGCGCCCACATCACCCCATTTTTTGTCGCTCCACAGGTGGACCGCTTTGACCTTACCGATCGCTCCGCGCTGCACGAGCGATACCGCTTCGAGGTAAGGGCTCTCCGAGTGAATCTGAATCCCCATCTGAGTTACCAATCCGTGCTCGCGAGCGTAGTTGGTGAGTTGACGCACATCGTAGATATCATGGGCCAGCGGCTTCTGACAGTAGACGTGTTTACCCCGGCGCATCGCCTCCATCGCGATCGGCCCGTGCATGTGATCCGGCGTCGAAACATTGACCGAGTCGATGTTGTCGTGTTCGCGATCGAGCAGCTCTCTCCAGTCCTGGTAAACCCGCAGATTTGGATATTTTTCCATCAACTCGGGCACCCCGCGTTGGAGGTCAACTTCGGCAACTGCGACAAATTCCACCTTAGGTGAACTGCAGATCATCTCGATGTCCGATGCCGCCATGCCACCCGCACCGAAGCTGGCATGACGAAGCCGCCCATGGGGGGCAGCTGCGGCTAACTTGGAGGGCAGCACCGGCGCAACGAGACCGGCCGCTCCGAGAGTTTGAAGGAAAGCGCGACGTTTGAGTTTGGGATCAGAGGGCATGATAAAGTTCAGGGTAAACGTTTGATGGAAATATTGCGGAAACCGACCGGGCTCTTGTGTCCGGCGAAACCAAAATACCCGGTGGTCAGATTTTTACCGGGATGCGCCTTGTCATCCATGTAGTGGGTCACTTCCGCGAGATCAGTTTGCAGGATAATATTGCCGTTGAGTTCCACTTTGATCGTAGAACCGACCACGGTCACCTCCTGGAAATTCCATTCCCCGACCGGCCGCATGTATCCACGCCATGCTGGAGTCATGCCGTAGGCGGAGCCGTGATACTGACGAACATCAAGCTCAGCGTAGCGCAATGCAGTGCTATCCAGCACCTGTAACTCCGTCATCCCTTCGTAAGCAGGATTTCCGTGACCGGGGTAGCGAATCGCCAGACCGTTGTTGCCCCCGGAAGGAACCTTAAATTCCAATCGGGCTTGGAAGTTCGCGTAGAGTTCCTCGGTAAACAAACTCCCCCCACTTTCCGCAGAAGCCCAGATCGCTTGATCCCGAACGGCGTAAGCTTCCGTGTCGCCCTGCCAGGCACTGAGATCACGACCGTTGAAAATTGAATCAAATCCCTTCGGAGCGATCTTACTCAACCGCGTATTGGCTTCGGCCGGTTCAATCTCGCGCACGAAGATATTGCGCCAACGAATCTCGCCACCATGGGTCTGTAATTGGATCGGGCCCCGCGCTGGGATCGGCTGCATCCGGGTCTTGTCGAAATAGTTTTCGAGGATCGCTCCATCCACCACGAGCTGATCGTTAAACCACACCCAGGTGCGTGCTCCGCATTGAATAACCCTAAATTGATTCCACTCACCGAACGGGCGATCGGCCGGCACCAGCGGATCTTTGCCCGTCGCGCCTGGACTGTTATTCCATAGGCCACCAGAGCCTTCCTTTGCTCCGCGATCCCATTTACCACCCGCTTCGGTGGTATCCCAAATTTGAATCTGCGGACAGCCTTTGAGGTAGATGCCACTATCAGCCCCAGCCACCGTGCGATATTCGAGGAGAAGCTCATAGTCGCCGAAGTTTTCATCCGTCGTGAGATAGAGTCCCTCTCCGCCATTCACCAATTCGTCGCCTTCCAACGACCAGTGGGTCTCGATGTCCGCCAAACTCGCTTTGCGTTTCGCCGCCAATTCCGCTGGCGGTAGCGCCATCCACTCGTGCGGATCCTCGGTGGCAGCGCCCCACCATCCCGTGAGACCCTCGCCATTGAAAAGCGCCCGAAAGCCGGCCGGCGGTGAGCTCGCGGCAGTCACGAGGTTCGGAACGGACCACACCGTCAAAAACAGGATTAGAGAAATTCGCGGTAATCGCGAGGGAGATGAAGCAAGCATAGGGCGAAACTGATGGGGTATCTAAGCTGAAGCCGTATCTTGAACGTATGATGGAGAACCATTCCATCACAAACCCCGCACTTGGCTGTAAATCCTCGAATTACTCCTGGCCGAGACGTGTCCCGAAGGGTTCCTTGCACGCTGCGGTCCACCCGCTTAAGAATTGAGGTAGCCATGAAACCCCCATTCTTATTGTTGGGCGCTACCTCGATTCTACTCCTCCTTACAGGATGTGATTCGAGTGATATCTCCGCTCGAACCACATCCAGCGAGCCGCGACCCGTTTTCTCCAGCTCTCTAGAGAGTGAACATGCCGAATCAATCATTCAGGCCAATCCCGAAGTAGACCCCTCCGTTGCCTACGAAATTACCAAACGAAGATTTGGCAGCCCCGACAAACCGAGTAAGGCAGAGCTCAAGAAAAGAGCCACCCGACAAGAATTTCAGGAAGATCTGGCCGATGTGCTGGGGACGCCGTAAACGCTTCGGATCGTTTATTTAACCGCAAATCCGGCACACCGGAGACGGCCATGTCCACGTGACGGCACCCCCCAGCGGCTATCCGCTAAGCCCAAGGATCGAACAGGATTTTGATAGCCTGTTTCTGACGGAGCATTTCCACCCCCCGAATGTATTCACTCATGGGCAGCGTCTCGGTGATGAGCGCAGAGAGATCAAGGGCATCGGCCACGACCGCCGCCAACGCGGTTTCTGCCGCCGCCCGATTATGGTCCCCGTAACCCATCAGTGTAACTCCTGGGCCCCACATCAATCCACCCGCATAACGGATCTCTTCACGCACGACGCCAAAGAGTGCCACAGCTTGATTGGTTCGATGTAGTAGAAATTTCACTACGGGAGCTAATCCGGTGCAGTCGATCGACATGTCGACCGTCTGTTCCGTTGCTCGACCTTCTGCCCACGATTCAGCCCCACCATCAAACACCACCCTGGCGCCGAGGGTGAGGGCCAACTCGCGTCGCTCCGCGACCGGGTCAACTCCGACCACCGATGAGGCACCATGATAACGCGCCAACTGCACCGCCACGAGTCCGGCGGGTCCCAGCCCTGCTACCGCGACACGCTTTCCCTTTACGCCACCGAGTTCAGCCAACCGTTGAAAACTCACTTCGACACACATCGCTAACTCGAGCGACGCGAGTTGCGCGGGAGACCGTTCGTCAGTCACCGCCAACAAATCGACGGCGCGAAACACATTAAACTGCGCATAGAAACCCGCGCGCGGTTCACCCGTATCACGCCAAGCCACGACCGGTTGTCCGACTTCGAGTGTCGTCACTGCTTCGCCGACCGCCATGACCACGCCCACCGCTTCATGGCCCGGTTGACCCGGAAAATAGGGATACTGCAATTCTTGTCCGGGAAACATCGGTTCGCCACCGAGAATATGCATATCCCAATGCGGGCAGGTGGATACTCCCGAGACGCGCACCAACACTTCGTTGGGCTTGGGCGTCGGTATGGCAGCATCTTGCCAAGCGACCTCGCCCGGTTGAGTGATCACGAGTTGTTTCATCGATTGCGGTAGTACCGTCATAATTTTCCTCCCGATTTCCACTGTAGAATCACCCCGAGCACGGGTTCACCCTTGGACTCGATCAAGTCCCAGGCTTCGGCGGCTTGCTCGACCGAGAACCGATGCGTAATCAAACTCTTCGTATCGAGCTTACCTTCGGCGACCCACTCGATGGTCTGGTCAATGCGTTCCGTCGTAATGCCTGCCACGAGATCAAAGGCGATTTCCCGAAATCGGTAGCGTTGGATTTCAATGAATCCTTCGAGTCCATAGAAGCCGGCCGCCGCGATCGTGCCACCGTGTTTAAGATGAGGTAGGTAGGCATCAAACAAGCGGGCATCGCCCACCGTATCCACCAGCACCGAGATCGGGCCTTCGTCCAACGCGACGATCTCGTCCACCCCATCCGAAGCGACCTTCAGGGCTCGGCCATAGCCGCCCGCCCGAAATTTTCCGAGACGATCTTCATGCCGTCCCGTCATGATCACCCGCGCGCCTCGTTGGGCCAGCGCTTGTCCGGTCCACTGCCCCACTAATCCATCACCGACCACCACGGCCAGTTCGCCCGCTTCGAGGCGCGGGCGCATGCCGCAATTATAGCCCACCTGGGTGAGCACCATGCCGCAGTAGGCTTCTGGATCCTCTTGCGCCGCTGGGGGCAACTTGTGCACGAAGTTTTGGGCACAGACGGAAGGCGACACGTGTCCGGCAAACTGATTATCGAACATCCCTTCGACCGAACTCATGATCGCAAAAACAAAATCGCCTACTGCAAAATCCGTCACCTCAGCACCGACTTGCCGAATCCATCCCACCTTTTGGTAACCCGCGATGATCGGAAACGGTTCTGGATCACCAGGCGCCTTCGCGGTGTCACCGGCGAGACGTTCCCCCCGCAGAAATGATCCTTCCGTGCCGTTGCTGATCCACGAATGCGTGATATCAATGACCACGTCACTCGGCCCTGGTTCGGGGCAGGAGATTTCCTGAAATTTCACTACCCCGGGGGCGGTAAAGACGACGGCTTGAGCTTTCATAGGTGGAGAACTGAGAGAGGCAACTTCACCGTGTTGATGTATCGCACCTCCGGTCAACCGGAAGCCGTCGCGTCCCGAAATATTCATTAGTTTTCAGGCGACGTCGCTGGATTCGAACCACAGCCTGATCGTATTCCAACTGAGCCGATTCATTTAATACCTCAATGACCCCACAGATTATTGCCCTCGGTGGCGGCGGCTTTTCGATGGAGCCAGACAACCCATTGCTCGATCAATACGTGCTCGACGCCAGTAGCGCGACCAACCCGCGGATCACGCTGATACCCACTGCCAGCGGCGACTCGGACCGGTTGATCGCCCAGTTCTACACTGCCTTCAATCGGTATGAGTGCCGTCCGCAGCACCTGTCGTTGTTTCGGCAACCTCCCGATATGGAAACGCGGCTATTCGACAGCGATGTGATCTACGTGAGCGGCGGCAATACCCGCAATATGCTCGCGATCTGGGACGCCGCCGGTGTCACCGCCATGATGCGGCGCGCCTGGGATCAAGGCATCGTCCTGAGTGGAGTCAGCGCGGGGGCGATCTGTTGGTTCGAGGAAGGGCATACCGATTCCCGGGGCGACTTAAGCAAGCTCGATTGCCTCGGTTGGCTGAAGGGGAGTTGCTCACCCCACTACGACGGCGAAGCGAACCGGCGCCCCTCCTACGAAGGCCTCCTGCAATCGGATGGAATTAAACCCGGTATCGCCATGGACGATGGTGTCGCCGCCCACTTCGAAGGCACCACCCGCACCCGACTGATTAGTTCCCGTCCCACTGCCCAAGCGTTCGATATGAGTCTCGAAAACGGCGCCCTGCAACAAACCCAACTCCCCGTCGATTACCTCGGCGGATTCTGACGCGCATCCGTTTCAGTTTTCAGTCTTTCCGCTTTCCCCCCAAAGATGCCCTGCCCGTTTCATGATCCGTTTAAGGAAGCCCGCGACCAAGACGGTGTGCTGATCAATCGCATTCAGGGTGAGGACATCCCGATAGTTTTGCGGCACGCCGACGTGCGCAAAGCGGCCAAGGACTGGCGCACCTTCAGTTCCGACGCACCCCATCGCGTGCCCATTCCATCGGAGGAGGAGCTGCGCCCGATGCGCCAGCTCCCGATCGAAACCAATCCCCCTGAACACACCGAATACCGGAAGATCGTGGAGCCGTTTTTTAAACGCGCCAAACGTGCCGACGTGATCGCCAAGGTTGAGCTATTGGTGGACCGACTACTCACCCATGCCTTGTCGCAGGACACGATCGAAGCCGTGCGCGACTTGACCCTTCCACTTCAATCCACCGCCCTCATCTATCTCCTCAATGTCGACGAGTCCGAAGCCGAGACCTGGATCAGTTGGGGCACTCACGTCTTTAACGACGGGGATGGCACAACTAAGGGCACCGTCCTCGATACCTATCTACTCCAACGCTTGGACCAAGCTGCGCAATCTCCCGGCGACGACTTTTCAGTGCCTTGCTCCAGGCTGAATTCCAAGGCCGCAAGCTCACGCACGAGGAGGCCATGGGCTTCGCTAATCTGACCTTTGCTGGCGGACGCGACACCGTCATCCACACCATCACGGGCACGCTCGAATACCTATCCACGCAGCCGAACCAACTCACCCACCTGCGCGAGAATCCGAAGAATATTGTCGGCGCCAGCGAAGAAATTTTCCGAGTCATGACACCGCTCACTCACATCGGCCGGGTCTGTCCGGTGGCTACCGAGGTGCAGGGCAAATTGGTGCCCGCCGATGGTCGTATGTCCCCGGGCTGGGCTGCCGCCAATTTCGCCCCCGACGTGTTTGATTCACCGGAAGAGGTTCAACTCGATCGCAAACCCAACCCTCATGTTGCTTTCGGATTTGGGACGCACCTGTGTCTCGGTGCACCACATGCTCGGCTCCTGCTGCGCAGCCTCCTGTAACAGCTCAGCGAACGGGTTGCCGGAATCAAAGTCATCGAACGCGACGAAGCCATCGAGAGCGCCGCCTATCGCCGCAGCGTTGGTTTTGACCGCCTAGTCGTTGCCCTGAATCCCCGCTAATCTCCCCCCGCAGGAGGCTGGCGTTCGGGCAGGCCGAAATATTCATCGGCTTTCAGCTTTTCTCGTCCGCCGGAGTGAGCAATGGGTGAGCCATGCCTTTGCCCCTTTCCTCCCGCGTCGAGTTGCGCGACGATCGCCCCACGTTGTTGCTAAATGAGTCGCCGGTTGCCCCGCTCATCTACGCACTATCCGATTGTCCGGGCGCTCGCTGGTCATGGGAAGAGGTTCCGACTCGCAATATTAGCGAGTTCGGTAAACGCGGGGTGCGACTCTTTCAGGTCGATATCTGGTTGAACCAGATGCTCGACGATTCAGGCGACCTGGATATCGCGCTCGCTCGGCGCCAGATCGCCGGCGTCACCAGCGCCGCGCCTGACGGAGCCGTCATGCTTCGATTGCACTTAAACCCATCGAAATCCTGGATTGACGCACATCCCGAGGAGTGGGTCGGATACGCCGACACCGAGCCCCGAGATTTACCGATCCACGGGCTGCATCGTCCACTGGCCCACGACGGCGACCGGCCGAAACGGGCGAGTTTCTACTCCACCATATGGCAGCAATGGGCCCACGCCACGCTGAGAGAGTTTTGCGAGAAACTCGCGGCGACACCTGAAGGTGATGCGCTGTTTGGGCTTCAACTCGCAAACGGCGTCTACGGCGAATGGCATCAGTTTGGTTTCCTCCATCACGATCCCGATTCGGGTCTCGCTTCGACGGTGGCTTTTCGACTTTGGCTTCAAAATAAATACGGCGATGAGGCCGCTCTCGCCAAAGCCTGGAATTCACCCGGCCTGACTTGGGAGACCGCCCAAGTGCCGGATTCTCCCGCCCGCGAAAAAGCGAGCATCGGCATCCTCCGAGATCCGCAAACCCAACGCGCCGTCATCGACTACTTCACCTTTCAGCACACGACGTTGACGGATGTGGTGGTGAGTTTCGGCGCCACCGCCAAAGCCGCATGGCCGCGCCCGTTGGTGACGGCGGCATTCTTCGGTTACTTCTATAGTATCTTCGGCCGTCAAGCCGCCGGGGCTCAGCTCGCCGCCCAGAAGGCCCTCCAATCCCCGCACCTCGATGCGTGGTGCTCGCCTCAGTCTTATGAAGACAATGCCCGAAACTTTGGCGGGCCCGGCAACGCCCGCGGCATCATCGGAGTCGTGCGCCGGGCCGGGAAACTCTGGCTCGACGAAATGGACATGCCCACGAGCCATGTGGGCTGCCCGTGGAAAGAGAATTTCTCCAGCACTCCAGCGGACGACATCGCGATCCATCGTCGTAACGTATTGCAACCCGTGACCCGCGGCGGCGGACAATGGTGGTATGATTTCGGACCAATTGGGTGCACCCCAAATTTCGCGGGAGGAGGCAATAGTGGTTGGTGGGATACGCCCGAGCTATTGGCCGAGGTCGAGGCCATCCAGCGGATCGCCCAACAACGCGTGAACCAACCTTTCCAACGCCCGGCCGATGTATTGTTAGTGCACGACCCCATGTCGTTCTGCCACACGGTCAGCCAACGCCACCCGCCGGCCGAATTTGGCAAACTCCCGTTTACGACCTCCGACCCGATCACCCCCCTACTCGTCGACGATCTCCTCCACGGGCTTTACGCCACGGGAGTCGTATTCGATGAGGCCTTGATCGGTGAGCTCGAGACCATCGACCTCACGCCCTACCGACTCGTGCTTTTCGCTACCACCCCGGTTATCACAACAGCTCAGCGAGAAAACATCCAGACGCGGGTCGCCCAAAATGGACGGCACGTCGCGTTGCTAGGATTCGCAGGATGGAGTGACGGCGACACCACGAGCGCCGCCCTCGCTGAATCCTTGAGTGGAATCCCCACCCGACTGCATCAGCTCGAATCCGTCGCGCACGATCTGGAACTCGAAGGCATCACCGAAACGCGCACGCTAGACCATCCGATCCCCGTGCCCGCGTTCGAAGCGGATGAAAACGACCGCACTGGAAAGTGGGCCGACGCCAGCGTCAGTGCCGCCCGCCGCACCACCGAGACGGCAACGTGGTGGACTTTCGCGTTGCCGCCCACGACACCCGCGTTCTTGCGTCAACTGGCGCTCACCGCCGGTTGTCACGCCGTGAACGATCATGCCGAAGTAACGTTGATTGGCGATGGGCTCATTATCCCCCACACAATCGAAGGCGGTCACCGTCGTCTGCAATGGCCTGGGGGGCCCGTGATCGAAGCTGAACTACCTCCCCGTTCGACAACCGTATTCGACGGCCTAACCGGCGAGCGCCTACTCGGATAATTTTGATCACCCAACCATCATACCTCCAGTTTCTAATGCAAGACTGTCACTTCCTATATGACAGTGCATGTGAGTAAATTTCTTCTGAGTTATGGAGGGGTGAGAGATTCTAGCCAGCGTCGCGGGGGCATGCCGTGTTTACTCCGAAACAAGCGGTAGAAATGCGAAAGGTCTTCGAACCCGGCAGAGAAGGCCGCGCCGGTCACACTGTGGCCCCGGCGGCATCTTGCAACACCGTGTCCTCTCGGATCGGCGATTGCCCCCCCCCCCAACAAAGCCAACCCGAGGAAGACCATGCACCAGCCTGCCTTTGATCCCGTGCGGTGCATCATACCCGCCCAGGCCGGAGCCACCAAGGCGGCAAGTGCGGGGACAAAAATTGTTAGGTATTCTACATAACCTGCCCCAGGCAGCACGTTGACCATAACGGCGAAAACCAACGGCAACCAGACCCACTTCAATTTAGTGCCCGACCTTCGTCCGAGCCAAACGGCACCCGCCCCAGCGAGCCACACTCCCAGCGCGAAGGCCGATAATGTGCCCCAGTTTCGGCCCACGTGACCGCTGACTAAACTCTCGCGGTGAAATTCCACTGTCCACCACCAGAATGACTCCAGATCTGGGCCCACTAGAGCGAAGAATACCACCCCGGCCGCCGCTCCGGTGGCGATTAAAACCTGTAGCCGCACCCGCGCCGTTCGGCACCCCACGAGCATCCCGATCCAAGCAGGACCGAAAAATGCGATGGACGGCAAACGCGTACCGACGCCGACCGCGGCCGCCAATAGAAAACACGCCCACGCGGTTCGTGATCGACTGGCTACCATCAACACCAGTTGTCCTCCAAGCACCGCCAGTCCCGCCAGCGCGTAGGCCTTACCTTTGACCATGAGGTCCAGGGCCACGGGAGCACTGAGTAATAGGAACACCCACAGCGCCGCCGAAGCCCACCCGTGTCGGCGCTTCAACAAGAGCGTGCCCAAGAGCACGGTCCCCATAAACCAACTCAAACTCGCCAACCGGATTCCCACCAAATCGATCCCCCAAATTTTGAGCCAAATCACATTTGCGTAGGCGATCAAAGGCATCTGCGTAAAACCGAAATCACTCCAAGGACGCAGCCCTTCCGTCACCCGGACCGAAGACATGAGATAAAAACCTTCATCCGCATTGAGCGCCCCGTTCCAGACCCACCAAAGGCAGCCCACGACCAATCCCAGAATGCCTCCGAGCGTAAGTCTTCGCCAAAATCCGTCCCGACGGTCTGACTTCACGGTTATAGGCTCCCTCACGCTCATCAATCTGAACTACGACGCCACCCGTAAGTTGACTCCAGCGAATTCCCGCAGCGCGACCACATTCAAAGCCCCCTTGCCTTAGCTCGAAACTCGGACGGGGTCTGACCAACGATCTGTCGGAAAGTTTTCGAGAAATGAAACACGTCGCAGAATCCCAACTCATCCGCCAACGCTTTGAAACTGTGGCTTCCCTGATAAATTGCCGCGCAGGCATGTTCGATTCGACGACGTTTTTGATAATGCCCCGGCGATTCGCTCATCTTTTGGGCAAATTTCTTCCGGAAGTTCTCGTAACTCATTCCCACCGATCGCGCGACTGCCTGCGGGCTGAAATCATGGGCGAGGCGACGTTCCCCCAGCAGTCGCTGGCTTTCGAGAAGCCAAGCATCTTTATCCGATCGGGAGGACTCGTCGTGCGCCGCGAGTAACTCGAGCATCAGTTGGCTGACCGCGCCAAATGTGCGCAACGCAGCCGCGTAGGTCGGCGCTGCATCGGCCGGGAATACCTCATGCCATCGTCTCGCCCAACCTTCCACGGGCTCGGCATGAGTCACCGGCCGGCGTGGGTCCAATACCCCCTCGGCCGCCCAACGCTCCCACTGCGCTCCCTCAAGAATGAGGTATATCTGAGTCCAAACCCGGCCCTGCTTCGGGCCATAAGCATGGGCAACCCCCGGATGAATCCACACCACATCACCGCTCCGCAGGTCACGGTTCGTCCCCAATTCGTCTACAAAGTAACCCTCGACATCAACCATATATATGAGCCCGTAATTGCTCAATTTCCGCATGGATTTAGGATTAATTCCCGCCACATTCCTCACCTGACCAGAGGCAAGAATGGACGATTCTCCCAAAGATAGCGGCTGGGTCAGCCACGGTTCGTCACGGAATATGGGAGAGGACGTCATTTTATACCATATTATACAAATTTAATCCCATTTCAACCATGTTCGATCGACGTCTGTCAGGCTATGTTAACCGCGTCGCAAATCTAGGCGACGGAACCTCCTGATTATCCCAATTGCCATGAGCACTCTCGCACCCGCCATTCCTCAACTTTACTCCTACGGTCACGCACTCGACATGGACGACGACAAGTTCGGCATCCTACGTGATTCCTCCGACGCCGCTGAAGACTTCGAAGAGTTACGTCGCCGCTTCGACGAAGATGGCTACCTTTACATGAAAGGTTATCTGGGCCGCGGCAAGGTCCTCGCAGCCCGCGCCACCATCACCGATCGGCTCGCCGCCGCTGGCGCCTTGCACCCGGATCACCCTGCCATCGAGGGAATTGCCGCGACCGACTATGAGAACGGATTCCGGCCCGAACTGACCGAAGGCAACGACGAATTACAAAAGCTTCTTTACGATGATCGTCTGGCGGATTTTTATCGCCAGTTCTACGGCGAAGATGTGCGTCACTACGACTTCACTTGGCTTCGCGCGATGGGTCCCGGCAAAGGAACCAACCCCCATTGTGATCTTCCCTACATGGGCCGCGGCACGCACCGCCACATGACTTGTTGGGTGCCTTACGGTGACATCTCATTCGACCTCGGCGGTCTAGTTGTTTTGGAAAACTCCAACCGTCGCACCGATCTGTTGGGAAATTACGTTTACCGCGACGTCGATGCGTTCTGCGAAAATAAACCCGAGCAAGTGCAACGCGCCAAGGACGGCGGCTGGACATTTACCGGCACGCTTTCCCACAACCCACCAGCCCTGCGCAACACGTTTGGCGGTCGCTGGCTCACCACCGAATTCGAAGCCGGTGATTTCATCACTTTCGGCATGTTTCTGGTTCACGCCTCCATTGATAACCGCACCGAAAACCAACTACGAATTTCGAGCGATTGCCGCTACCAACGCGCTTCGGAACCGATCGACGAGCGCTGGGTTGGAGCCAATCCTCCCGGCCACGCCCTAGCCGGAAAACGCGGCCGTATCTGCTGATCTGTCGCACTACTCCATCGCAAATTCCTAACCACAGATTACGCAAATCAGACTCGGTGATTCCCCTCCAGCAGTGGAGTGGATCTGGGTTAATCTGTAATTAAAAGAATACCTCCCTCCCCTTATCCCTGTGACTACATCCACGCTTACTCCACCCCGTTCTGGCAGCCGCACGGTTGCGGTGCAGGAAATGGCTCAACTTCAACGCGAACTCTTTGAGCTTGAACGCGCCTTCATTTCGAGCGCCACAACTCTCGTTCCCCGGGTCGGTGATCCGGAGGTCAAATACCTCCTCTGCCAACACGTCTGGGAAAGCGCCGGCCACGCCCGTTTCCTCCGCGAACGCGGACGTGAATTGACCGGGTTTGGTAAGACCGACACCGTGCGCCCAGCCATCTGGCGCGTGTTTGCCGAGGCCATCACACCCTCGGATCCCGAGGCCCTCCTCGCCGGATTTTACGGCGTGCTCAAACCGCACATCCTCGCCGCTTACCGTCACTACCTTGAAGCGACGCACCACCTCGCGGACTGGCCTTCGCGTAAGCTCGTAGAGGAATTCATCGGCGACGAAGAACGCCACGCCGAGGAGATGGAACCGCGCCTCAACGAATCGCCGGACACCCACGCTTGGTGCGAACACCTGCGCACGGCGCTGGCATTACTCGACGCCCCTGACGCCCCCGTAACTAATTTTACGTGGCACCACGTGGCATCACCTTACGCCCATCCCGCAACCTGCAATCGAGGCCCCTACCCGATTTGCTCGAGCGTGTTCAGCCAAGATCCCAAAGAGACGCCCATCGTGCGTGATTGGCTGGATGACCCCAAGACCGACGCCCGCGTCATCCGCGCAATGATCTACGTGTGGCTCATGATGGAACTCGATGCGGTCGATTACCTGAGCACTGTTTTCGTCGAAACTCTAGACGCACCGTTCGACATGCATCACGACATGGCCCGGCACTTGTGGGACGAGTCGCGCCACAGCCAATTCGGTTTCCGCCAACTCCCGAAACTTGGATTCGATTTGATGACGATCGAGCAATCACTCGAACTCTACAATATCCTCATTCAAATGCCTGCCGCCGAGCGCTACGCGCTGATGACCATGGAATTTGAGACGGGCAGCTTCGCCACCAAAGCGAAGATCATGGATCGAGTGCGTGAGTTGAACGACTTCGAGGCCGACACGCTCCTGGCCTTTGATCGTAACGACGAACAAAACCACGTGCGCTACGGCCATCAATGGCTGCCCGAAATCATGAAACAGTGTGGCCACGAAGAATCCGTGGAAGAATTTGTCAAAGCGGCCAAA
Source organism: uncultured Verrucomicrobiota bacterium (assembly GCA_913058185.1). Lineage (GTDB taxonomy): Bacteria > Verrucomicrobiota > Verrucomicrobiia > Opitutales > Opitutaceae > Actomonas. Next base: position 9,100 of record CAJXQX010000055.1, on the reverse strand, counting down.
GCCAACTTCGCCAAGATGGCCGAAATTCACGGCAATAAGACCCCCCACTCCCTGACTCCCGAGCAACGCCTCACCGGCGAGAAGATTCTCGCGGCGGTTACCTGAGGCCAAGGATCGTCCTCGATCTCTCCTAAGAGTAGTGTGGATGAAACGGCGGTTTCAGCGAAACAGCCCTGCCCATTTGCATGCATGGGTAGGTGAACCTGAGGTAGGGCGTGCTCGCCGAGCGCGCCATTCAGTCAGCCCAAAAGTGTTCTGCATCACTTGGCCCTTGGCCCATAAAGCCCGATCCACAAAAAGATACCGTCTCCACGTCAGTCGGGAGGTATGCCCGGCAGCCTGACCGACTAGTGGACCACACCGAAGTTGTCCCTGGCGAAAAACTATCGCTGGTCTCGTCCCGTCCACGACGACGCGTCCGCCGACGCCTTGGCGAAGTCGGACGAGACCGGTTCGCGGCTAAGAAACGTCCGTCGTAGGGGAAGCCCAGCAAAGCCACATCGCAGCCGTCCATGCGAAGTTATCGCCACCGGCCCCCGCACCTGTAAGCGGATCGAAGTATTCGAAGAAGCCGGATTTCTGGATCATGCGACGGGTGTCTCCGCGGATGCGTTCCGCTTTGGCGGCAAACCCATACTCGGCAAGACCACGCGCCGCGAGAAAGTTCACCACCGCCCACGCAGGTCCGCGCCAATAACGACGGGAATCAAACCTGGAATGCTCTGGATCAAAACTCGGTAAACTGTAAGGAGCGGTGTTCAAGATCCTTCGCAACGTATGCTGCAGTTTCGCGTCTCGCCGCGGAACGGACATCCCGGCGTAGTAAGAAAGGAATGCCACGCTTGAAACCCCAGTTGCCGGCTGGTCCGTGCGCAGGTCCCGGGCAGCATACGCCCCCAATTCTTCACACCACAAATAGTCGGCGGCTTCTTCCGAGTGATAGAGCCAGGTCTCAATTTCTCGAGCCGAGCCTTCTTTGCCCAAAACCAGCGCGAGCGCCTTCAGATCACGGTCGGCCCGCATGAGGATAAACGTCACGCCCGGATCGGCGACAGCGAAGGGACCCTCTCGCGTGATATGTGCGTGGTCCCAACCCGTTTGACGGCCGTATTCCACCAACTTCAAGTAACGGTCATATTCGGCACTGGTGGGCCGCATCGCTGCATCCACGTGACCGGTGTCGCGCCGCGTGTAGGTCGCAATGCCAGTCGGATCGACATTGGCCAACGCGGCATCCCAATCGGGTGAGTTATCGCGGCCAGACTCCCACGGATGCGTGACCGCAATGGCCGCGCCTCCACTGATCACCCTCATGGTGTGAAACCAGCGGTGCCATGCCATCAACTTGGGAAAAAGTTTCTCTAAATATTCCTGACCGACTGCAGGGTCTTTCTCATACAAATCCCGCACCACACTCGAGGCCACCGGAGGCTGAGAACAACCGGATGTCGGGAGCTCCGAACCCTCGGCCTGCCAAATAGACGGTCCCGGGAAATAGCTGGGGTCATCCTTCCGAAAAACGATGTGCGCTGCCATCCCGTTGGCCCACTGTCCTTCGAAGAGCGTCTCCACTTCAGTCCAAGCGCGCTCGAGATCGAATTCGGCAAATCCGAGCGCGACGAACATACTGTCCCAATTCCACTGGTAGGGATAGAGCCCGCGAGTGGGTAGCGTGTAACCGCCCCATTCATTTTGGCGCAGGATAGTGAGGGCCCGTCGATCGAGTTCGATCGAGCGAGCAGCAGACGTGATTGAGGATTTTTCGGATAACAAGGCGACTCCCGACCAAGCAGGACTCGGGCCGATTTCGGACAAAACCGTCCAATTGGCATTAGTTCTGCTCTTTTGATGGCCCATGTCGCTCTTCGTGAGTGTGGGACCAAAGCCACAAAATTATGAGACTTGAAATTCCACGAGACTGCGAACGCATCGGATCACTGCAGATCTACGGACTGCAGAAAGTCTACGAACTCGATGGTGGCACCGGCCCTCACGAAAATGACTCCATGGTCGAGCGAGTCCCTGGAGAGGTTCTTCACGACCGGATGCGGGAGATGGCGATCGTGGTGCCGGTCAAAAACGAGCGCTTAAAACTCATCGAAGGCGTCTTGGTCGGCATCCCCAGTTCCTGTCAGGTAATCCTCGTATCAAACAGTCCGCGCGGGCCGGTTGATCGGTTCGGGCTGGAGAAGGAAGCCTTAGAAAATTTCGGGCGCTTCACTGGCAAAAAGATCCTCGTGGTTCACCAAAAAGATCCCGGACTCGCCAAAGCCTTCGCCGATGCCGGCTACCCTCATTTATTGGATAAAACTGGCGTAGTTCGCTCCGGTAAAGCCGAAGGAATGATTGTCGGCACATTACTCGCCAAATGGTTGGGTAAAAAATACTTAGGATTCGTCGATAGCGACAACTACTTCCCCGGCGCGGTCCAGGAATACGTCAACGAATACGCCGCTGGCTTCGCCATGAATCCGGGCCGCAATACCTTCGTTCGCATCTCCTGGCACTCCAAACCCAAGGTCATGGAGAATAACTTATTCTTCGCCAAATGGGGCCGAAGTTCGGTGAATTCCAATGCGATGCTCAACCGTTTGCTTACGCAATTCAGCGGCTTCGAAACCGAGATCGTGAAAACGGGTAATGCCGGCGAACATGCCCTCACCGTGGATCTCGCGCTGCAGTTGGAATACGCCGCTGGCTACGCGGTGGAAACTCATCACTACATCAATCTGCTCGAGCATTACGGCGGCATCTTGGAGTCGACCGATCCAGAAAAGGTCCGGGAAAAGGTAACCATCTGCCAAATCGAATCCCGCAATCCGCACATGCACGAATCCAAGGGCGATGATCACGTTGAAGACATGATCGATGCCTCGCTCTCGGTCATTTACCACTCCCCGATTTGCCCTGAAATCGTAAAACAGGAGATCATGGAAAACGTGCGAACCCGCCGAGGCGAATCAGCCCTCGAAGAAATCGCCCCCGTGCGGATCTATCCCTCTCTCTCCGAACTCAACCTCAACGAATTCATGGCCGGTTGCGACGAGTCGCTCAACTTCAACGCCGTGACCGTCCGGGCCTGACATGATCGTTTTTACCGATCTCGACGGCACGTTGATCGATTTCGAAACCTACTCGTTCGAGCTCACGGCTCCTCGAGTCAAACGGTTGTTGGCAGACGGAATTTCGGTCGTGTTCTGCTCTTCCAAAACTCGGATCGAGCAGCAGGCATTGATGCGAACCATGGGGATCGATACTCTCGGTATCGTTGAAAATGGCAGCGGCATTTACGTGCCCGCGGGAAATAACATTTTCCCTCATCACGCCGCCCAGAAGCTCCCAGACGGCTCGAGGTTGGTCGAATTCGGGCAACCTGCCGCGAATATTCGAGATGCGGTCCAATCCGTTTCCGGTGTGCTGGATATTGATCTCAGACCATACTCTGCGCTGGACGACAACGAGATCGCTAACCTGACAGGTTTGACGCTGGAAGGAGCGGCTCGAGCTCGAGATCGCGACTTCAGTGAAACCCTCACCGCGCGACTCGAACCTTCACAATGGCTGGAGGTGCAAAGTGAGTTCGCCCAGCATGACCTGCAGTGCCTGTGCGGTGGACGCTTCTACACCGTCAGCGCCGAAGACTGTAACAAGGGCACCGCATTGAAAGCTGTGGTAGCCGCGGCGGCTTTGGCCGATAGCCGAGATTTCGAGCTCTGGTCGATCGCGATTGGCGACAGCTTTAATGACGTTGATATGCTGGTAGCCGCGGATTTCGCCTACCTCGTCCAAAAATCCGACGAGGCATGGCACGATGTTGACTTACCCGGCCTCCACAAAATTCCGGCGATTGGACCCGCTGGGTGGCTCTTGGCCATCGTACACGCCCTCGAAAGAGGGCACGCAAACCAGGCCCAGCTGGACTGAGCAAATTTGATCAATCGTCATAGCGGCACTGCAACGCAGACCTTCGGATGGGTTCAGCTTCCTTTCAAATCCAGACATATGAAATGAAATTTCATGAAATTAATTTAGTAATCACCTCGTAATTTCTGAAATACGGGTTATTTTCCGTCGTCCAAAACATCGCATCAGACCATCTTAACTCGTCTGATGTTTGCCCCTATTTACCCCATGTCATTTTCATCCCTGCGCTCCGTCCTAACGTCGCTCCTCATCTGTAGTGGCCTAACCGTGAACGCTTTCGCGGAAAATGAGCTCGTCACCGTCGAATCCCGCACCGTTGCCGGAGCAGAGGCGACCACAATCGTGACAGAGCCCTCCCATTTGCCCGAAGGACACGCGGCTTCACCATCACCTCTTTATAGCGAGATCACCAGCAGGTCGGGCCAAGCCTTCGTTTTGGCGCTCACGCGGTCGGAGGGATCGACATTCAAACTACTGACCTACCACGCCATCACCGATACGTGGGCATCCGCCGGATCGTTTGAACTGTCCCAGGATCCCCTTTCGATCCAACCCATTGATCGCGGATTCCTAATTCAGGTGGAGGGCGAAACCGGCCCCACCGCCATCGAACTGGTGCAGGCCGCAAACTCACTACCCCTGATCGACTGGCTAGTGATCGCCGGCTACCTCATGGCGATGCTGGGCGTCGGTTGGTATTGTTACAGTAAAGAAAAACGGGATGCCGGATCGACCACTGATTATTTTTTGGCTGGCCGTGACATCCCCTGGTGGGCCGCCGGACTCAGCCTCTACGCGACCGGCACCAGTGCGATCAGCTTTATAGCTATTCCCGCCCTCTCCTTCAGCACCAATTGGCTGTATCTCTCCCAACAGTGCATCGGCGTCTTCGGCCTCATCTTTGTCGCCTATAAGATCATCCCGATGATTCGCCGACTCGACCTGATCTCGATCTACAACTATCTCGAGATCCGGTTCCATCCCTCGATCCGCTTGATGGCCAGCGCGCTAGTAATTCTTTTCCAATTAGTCGGTCGTCTGAGTGTCGTGCTCTACTTGCCTGCTCTCGCCATCGCCAGCGTGACCGGAGCTAACGTCGTGATGTGCATCGTTCTGATGGGTATCGTCACTACGATCTACACCTTGGTCGGCGGCATGAAAGCGGTGATCTGGACGGATGTCATCCAAGTCTTCGTCATGGTGGGCGGCGCGCTCTTCGCCATCGGCTATGTCATCATGGGAGTCGACGGCGGCCTGACCGAGATTATCTCCATCGCGAATGCCGAAGACAAAGCCAAACTCTTCGACTTCAGCTGGGATTTTGCCACCCCGACGGTTTGGGCTATTTTACTGGTCATAGCTACCGATGTCCCGACGTGGCCGAAAGAACAGGTGATGATGCAACGGGTGCTCGCCACCCGTAATGACAAAGAAGCCCGCGCCTCGGTGCTCACTCTCGCCGCTGTGGTCATCCCCGGCAGCTTTCTCTTCTACTCGATCGGTACCGCTCTTTTCGCGTTCTACAAAACGCACCCCGAGCGCCTCAACCCCCTGATCGATACCGATGCTACATTCCCCGTGTTTATCGCTGCCGAACTGCCCATGGGTATCACCGGATTGATCATTGCCGGACTCTTCGCTGCTTCAATGTCCACGCTGTCGAGTGGGCTCAATAGTATAGCAACGCTTTCCTCGGTTGATTTCTACGAACGATTGTCTAAAAAATCGACGGAAGCGAAGAGCCTGCGCCTCGCCTACTTCGTCACTATTCTGTCCGGCATAATCAGCACGGTCGTCGCGGTGCTCTTCACCTACTTCGACATCAAGTCGATGTTCGATGCGATGTTGCAAATGACCGCAGTTCTCGGCGGTGGCTTCGCCGGCACCTATGCGCTCGGCATGTTCACTCGCCGCGCCAACTGGCAAGGCGCTCTGATCGGAACTGCCGCAAGTGTGGCGTGCGCCCTCCTATTGCGAACCTATATCAGCCCGGTCCTGCTAAATCCCGCCGCAGTCGCCTCTTGCATGATCTTCGGTTACTTCTCGTCTTATCTCTTTCCTGCGCCCACCCAATCTCTCAAAGGGCTAACCGTCTTGTCTGAATCCACCACCACTCCATGAGTAAAACCTATCGCGCAGTATTAGTTGGCACAGGTGCCATCTGCGACGCCCATTTGCAGGCGGTCGAAAACGTGAGCAATCGGGTCGAACTGGTCGCCGCTGTCGACCTCGATGCCGAGAAGGTCAAAGCCTTCTGCGAACGCGCCAATGTCCCCCTCGCTTTCACCGACTACGACAAAATGCTCGAAGAAGTCGGCCCGGACATCGTCCTGATCGCCACCCCGCCCAACACCCACACGACCATGAGTATCAAAGCCATGGAGAAAGGGGCCTGGGTGCTTTGCGAAAAGCCCCTCTGCGGTTCCCTTGCCGAGCTTGATCTCATCCGCGCTGCCGAACAAAGCACCGGATGCCACACCGCCTGCGTGTTTCAGATGCGTTATGCTTCGTCCAATCTTCACCTCAAACGCCTCGCTAAGAACGGCCAACTCGGCCGCCCTCTCGTAGGGGTCTGCAACACCCTCTGGTTTCGCGACGAGGCCTACTACGCGGTGCCGTGGCGCGGACGCTATGAAACCGAGCTCGGTGGGCCCACAATGGGGCTGGGAATCCACGCCATGGATCACTTCCTAGACCTGTTCGGTGACTGGGAAGAAGTTCGATCGATGGCCGGCACCCTCGATCGAGACATCGAAGTTGAGGATGTCTCAATGGCTTTGGTGCGGTTCAAAAACGGAGCCTTCGGTTCGATCGTCAACAGCGCTTTAAGCCCGCGCCAAGACACCTACTTGCGTCTCGATTTTCAACGCGCGACAGCCGAACTCGATCACCTCTACGCCTATACCCGCGATAACTGGAAACTGACCCTCGCTCCGCCCGCCCAAAACGACGCGCTGCTACAGGCTTGGCAAAATTTCCCGCCTGACGTCGGATCTAGTCACGGTGCGCAACTGCGGGCCTTTGTGAAAAACATGGACCGGGGCGAATGTCCGCACACGTCGGGGCTTGAAGCGCGTCGCACCATCGAATTACTCACCGCCATCTACAAATCCGCCTTCACCGAAAAGCCAGTGCGCCAAGGCTCGATCGTCGAAGGTGACCCCTACTACCAAAAGATTTCCGGCAAACGCTAGAACATGACCGAGATTTGGTTCGATGTCGGGGAGAAAGCCCGACCCTCAACCAAAACTCACGGGCAATTTTCGGGTCGTGCTTTCTGCCCGGCATCGTTCGTTTCGATTCTCAAACACTCCAGCGTTCGCTAAGTCCTCGCCATGTTGTCCCTCGCCAACGCGACGCTGCAGGTCGACCTACTCGATCCCTCCGCCGATGTCGCCCGACTCGGGCCCCGGTTTTGTGGCGGCGGATTTATTTGGCAGATCACCGATGCCAAGGCCGGACCACTGCTCAGCGGCCCGGAAGGTTCTGAACCCAACCCCGAGCCTTTCAACGGCCACGGCTTACCCGAGTCCTTCCGCGATCGCTCGCGTTCCGGAGAGAAATGGCTCTGGCAAAACGATGAAGCCCTCGCCCCCGGCGTCGGCAAACTTGGGCGCGTTGAGGGAGAGGTTGCGCTCATCGAACCTTGCAGCTGGCACATCGATGCGCAGCCCACTCGAGCTGAATTCCGCACCCGCCACCGCGCGGCCGGTTATGCGTGTGAAATCACGCGCATGATTACACTGACCGACCGCACCCTTCGCAGCCACAGCCGTTTGCTCAATCTCAGCGAACAACCCATGCGCTTCGAGTGGTTCGCCCATCCATTTTTTGCCCTCAGTGAAAATGCCGACCTCTCGGTGCAATTGCCTGACGATGCTGCACTGCCGCCCGACTCGGGTTTCGAACTAAACGACGGGATACTCACTCCCAGCCGTCAATACGTCGGCAAAGACGATGGAGCATTCACCCTGCTGCAAGGCGTCTCCACCTCCGGCCTACAAGTATCCGTGGCGCATCCTCTCCTGCAAAATGGAATCTGGTTTGGGGCGAACTTCGCGCTGTCCGAATGCCCAATCTGGATGAACGGGTTCACGTTCTCGATCGAGCCTTACCAATTTCTGGATCTCGCCCCGGGCGACCACCGCGAATGGGAGCTCACTTACGAATTCAGCAACGCCCATTCGACCTAAAAAAGCTGAACGAGCACCAGTAACTTTCACCCATAATAAATCACTTAAATAACTTTCTTTAAACGTTTTAAAAATAAGTGTCATATTACAAGTGACACTTATTGTAAGTAATCCGAAGCCGGATGAGTAGGGGCAGATTAAGGGTGGCAGCTGAGCATCGCCGAAGGTCGGCGATCGGTTTCTACCGAGTCGGAGGGTTTCCTTTATCCCTCGCTGTATCGTCTCGAGAATCGCGGCTGGATTGAAGCCGAATGGGGCGTTTCTGAGGCCGGCAGTGCCATTGGTCCCTCCAACTATTTCTATGGTTGGGTTGATCCGGAAGGGTTGACCGGGGTCACGCTGCAGGCGGGAAACAAAGTAATACGGCAGCAGACGTATCCGGGACTGTGGGAGACCACGATTTTGTATCGGTTCACGGGGGTAGAACTGTTGTCCGAGGCGGGAGCGGGAGAACATACCCTGCGGCTCACCGCATCCTATCGCGATGGTTCGGAGCGCAGCGTGACGCAGCGGGTGAAAGCCACCGAGTAAGCAGTAGCAGGGGCGCGTGCGGTCGGCACGTTGGGCATGATAGCTTTTCGAGGAATGGGAGTGCAGGGGGAACTCATTTCGTTGGCCCGGGATGGGAACCGAGGCGACATGAGTTTGGAACTGGCGCCGGGTCACGGATTGAAGGTCGGAGATCGCATAGTGATTAATGCGCCCAATACCGATCGCTGGCGCGCCCTGATGCGGAACGACCACCGCGGCGGTTCCTATCGTCGAAACATGTATGAGATCACCGGGGTGAAGGGAAACCGCATCGAGTTACCGGAAGCATTGCGGATCGAGTTCCCCGTAATTGATGGGGCGACCGTGCAGCGGCTCCGACCTCAATTGCATTGTGGAGTAGAGGATCTCGGACTGGAGCACCTCAATAACTCCAATGTCTACAGTGTGGTATTTGAGTATGGTTGGGAGTCGTGGGTGCGTGGGCTGGAGGT
>CAJXQX010000054.1 GCA_913058185.1 uncultured Verrucomicrobiota bacterium | reverse complement strand
CAATACGATATGGTCGATTATCACGTGTTTTCGATGGATGACGTCGGTAGTGAGGTCACCGATCACGGTGTAGCTTTGAAACTCGAAGACGTTCCTTGGGCAAAGAAGCAGTTGTGGGCGCCGGATGCCGCGACCAAGCACGGGAAATACTATCTGTTCTTCCCGGCTCGAGGTGAGGATGGGCTTTTTCGCATCGGGGTGGCGATCGGAGAGAAACCCGAGGGTCCATTCGTCGCCGAGCCGGAACCGATCGCGGGCAGTTACAGCATTGATCCCGCAGTGCTGGTCGATGGAGACAACGCTTACCTCTACTTTGGCGGAATCTGGGGCGGCCAACTTCAGCGCTTCGACGGCAATGAATTTGAATCGAGCCGTGAAGAACCGACCGGTGATGCTCCGGCGATTGGCCCTCGAGTGGCTCGATTGAGCGAAGACATGAAGTCGATCGAGGGGGCCGTGCAGGAGATGGTGATCCTCGACGAGCACGCCAAGCCGCTCCGGGCCGATGATCACGATCGGCGTTTTTTCGAGGCTCCATGGGTGCACCGGCGCGCCGACACCTATTACTTGTCTTATTCGACGGGCAACACGCACTACATCGTCTACGCTACGAGCAAGAGTCCGACAGGTCCGTTCACCTATGGTGGTCGCATTCTTGAACCGGTCGTAGGCTGGACCACCCACCAATCCATCGTGGAACACCGGGGCAGATGGTTTCTCTTTCACCACGATTCATCCCTCTCGGAGGGTAAAAATCACCTCCGTTGCATGAAGGCCAAAGAAATTTTCTACGACGAATCAGGCCGGATCTTACCGGTGCAGGCGTAAAATGCCCGCGGGAGAGCCTCCGGATCCGACCGTCGTTGCGGCTTAACGCTTGGCAGCGCGACCGGGGTTCTCAGGGTGTGAATGCTTTCCCCCTCGCCTATGGTTCCTGCAATTAGCTGGTTGGTTCGATTCGGAGCCGAACAATCACTCTTCACTCTCGATCAAACCAAGTCTGTGCATGCAGCACTCGGCGAAGATACCGATTTATTGTCGTTTGCTCAACAGCTGATTGACGATGGACACGTCGACGACTCCAGTCTCGGCGACCTGGAAAAAATTGCCCGCGAAGCTATGGCTAAAGCCCGGGAGGGGGCCCCGGAGGGCGATCCATTCACTCCAGCGCCGGCCTGAGCCTGTTGCGGCCCCAACCGCTCCTGCGCCCATCGTGGCTCCACCTGCGGCTGAGCCTATTTCGAACCCAACCGCAGCGCCGGCCGGTTCGGTGCCACCCGCGTCTGGACCGCTAACCGCCGGTGAACTGGATTTTGCCGAGATCAGTTCGATGGACGATAAAACCCTCGCCGAACAACTGCGTGATTTTCTCGTGTTTTGTGGCGACGAAAGTGTGAGCGACCTTCATCTGTGTGCGGGGGCCAAGCCATTTGTGCGCAAGCAGCGTGAGCTTTCATTCATTAGCGATCATGTGCTCACGGAAGAGGAGTCATTGCGCCTTAATACCGTGCTGCTGGCGAAGCACCAGAAGGACGATTACTTTGCGCACAAGGACTACGATTTCGCCTTGGCGCTCGATGCGAGCCACCGTTACCGCGTCAACCTGATGTTTCAGAAAGACGGCTCTGCCGGTTGTTATCGCATGGTCGCGGCCGAAGTGCCCGAGATCGATAAACTCGGCCTCAAGAATGTCGATACGATCAAGAAGCTTTTGTCCTACCATAACGGACTCTTGCTCGTCACCGGCCCGGTCGGCGCGGGTAAGACCACGACCCTTGCGGCCCTCGTCAACGAGCTCAACAAGGCGCGCAAGGATCACATCATCACCGTAGAAGACCCCGTTGAGATCGTGCATCAACCCCTGGGTTGTAGCGTCACGCAACGCCAAGTCGGCACCCACACCCGAACCTTTTCCTCCGCCTTAAAAGGAGCTTTACGCGAAGATCCTGATATCATGGCGATCGGTGAATTGCGCGATCTCGAGACGATCGAGATGGCGATTAGCGCGTCCGAGACCGGTCACTTGGTCATCGGCATGATGCACACCAGCGATGCTTCGACGACCTTGAACCGTCTGCTCGATGTATTTCCACCCGCCCAGCAAACTCAGATCCGCTCTTCGGTGGCCGAGAGTCTTCGCGGGGTGCTGTGCCAACGTATTCTGCCCGCCCTGGATGGGGGGCTCGTGTTGGCGTGCGAAATCCTCACTTCCAATCCGGCGGTCGCCTCACTCATCCGCGAAGGTAGGATGCAGGGCCTTCGCAACGTCATGGAAACCGGGGTAAAAGATGGCATGTGCCTGATGGAGAACTCCGTCATAGAGCTCTACAAAGCTGGAAAGATTTCCGCGGAAGTGGCCCGCCAAAATGTCACCACCCAAGAAGTCATGGCGCAGATCAAAGACTGACCCGACTGCCCTCCTCAATCACTTCTCCAATTTTCACTTCTTAGACCATTCTTATAGCTCATGGCTGCCATTGATCGCTTGTTACAACTGATGCTCGAAAAGGGCGGATCTGATCTGCACCTCAACGTTGGTATGCCGCCCAAGGCTCGCATCTCCGGGAATGTGATTCCGATCGAGGACGGCATTATGAGCGCTTCGCAGATGGAAACCTACCTCAGCGAGATTTGCCCGGAACGCCGCTGGAAGGAATACCTTGATACCAAAGATCTCGACCTCGCGTACGAGATTACTGGGGTTGCCCGTTTCCGGGGCAACTATCTATACAACCATTGGGGTCAGGCCGGTATCTTTCGTCAGATTCCGGCGGAGATTCTATCTTTCGACACCCTCAAACTGCCCGAGGTATTGAAGGAGTTCTGTCATATGACCGAAGGTCTTGTCGTCGTGACCGGACCAACAGGTAGTGGTAAGTCCACTACGATGGCGGCCATGATCGATTACATTAACGAAAATCTGTCACGGCACATCATCACGATTGAAGATCCGATCGAGTTTGTGCATCCGAAGAAAAAATCAGTAATCGTGCACCGCGAAGTCGGTGAACACACCGAGTCGTTTGGCGCCGCGCTGAAGGGAGCCATGCGGCATGATCCCGACATTCTACTACTGAGAGAAATGCGAGAGCTCGAGACCATCAAACTCGCGCTCGGTTGTGCCTCCATGGGCATGTTGGTTTTTGGCACGCTCCACACCAATAATGCGCCGAAGACCGTCGACCGCATCATTAACGCGTTTCCGGGAGATGAGCAGAATCAGGTGCGCGTGATGCTCGCCGGATGTTTGTCCGGGGTGGTGGCGCAGTTGCTTTGTAAGCGCCAACCCAAAGGGCGCGTCGCCGTGCATGAGATTTTGCTCAAGCATGAGGCCTTGCCCAATACGATCCGCAGTGGCGCGATCGCGAATATTCGCGCCATCATCGAGAGCGGGAAGAATATCGGAATGACCACGATGGACTGGAGCCTGATGGATCGCGTCACCGATGGTTCCATTTTGGCGAGGGAAGCTTTTATGAAGTCGTCCAACAAGCAGGCCTTTCAGCATCTGCTAAAACCCGGCGAACTCGAAGAAGCCGAGCATTAAACGAATGTCGAAACTCGGCCGGGCACGCTTTCAGGCTGCATCGTGACTCAGCGACATGAAGATGCTGTTCGGGCCCTCGCCGTAGTCGGCAAAGGACGGACATTCCGCAAAACCCGCGGTGCGGTAAAGCTGCCGTGCCGGTTCAAACTCGGGTTGCGATCCCGTTTCCAGATATAGCCCTTGGTAGCCGCGCCGACGCGCTTCGATCAAGATATGGTCGAGCATGAGTTTTCCGACCCGTCGTCGTCGAAACGCCTGTGCGGTGCGCATAGATTTGATCTCGCCGTGAAGCGGGGAAATTTCCCGCAGCGCACCACAACCCGCCAAGGCGGAAGCTTCCCAAACGGTCCAAAGCGTCACATCGGGTTGGCGGAGACCGGTAAGATCGAGAGCATGCACACATTCCCGCGGAGAAAAGCGTCGCATGTCTTCCAAGTGCTCTTCGAGGAGATGGGCAATTTCAGGGCCTGATAGGTCGTCTATACGAAGGGTTAGCATTTTGAATTCTGGATAGTTGCCCTTGGCATGAAAATTGGAGAATGATCAAGTTGTTGTTACTCTCAACCCTATCCCCATGAAACGACTCTGCTCCTACTTCGCCCTGGCTTTGGTCTTTGGTTATGCCGCACTCGGATTACACGCCATCACGCCCAAGGATTTACCCGCTGGTTTCACCACGCTTGAGATCGGCGATGAAGCACCGGATTTTTCACTCCCGGGCACCGACGGCAAAACCTACGCCCTCGGTGACTTCGCGGATTCAGATATTTTGGTGATCTACTTCACCGGCACGCATTGTCCGACCTCACACGGGGCGATGGGGCGTATGTTGCAGTTTGTGGAGGATTTCAGTGACGAGAGTTTCCAGTTTGTGGCGGTTAATCCCAACCACTCCTCCGGCCTACGACCCGATGAATTTGGGCACACCGACTACGACGAGACCTTCGCCGATTCCAAGCGCTACGCCGAGGACTACGGTTGGACGATTCCGTTTCTCTTCGATGGTGACACCCAATCCATGGCCAAGGCCTATGGCTGCCTCGCGACCCCGCACGTCCTGATTTTCGATCAGGACCGCAAACTACGTTATAACGGACGATTCGACGATTCCCGGTTCGCCGATGCTGCGACCGTCAAACATCCCGATGCGCGCAATGCCGTCGAGGCGATGCTGGCCGGAAAGCCCGTGCCTGTGGCCACCACGCGACCACACGGTTGCTCGACGAAATGGCGGGAACGCAGTCTTCATGTCGTCGAAGAAGAGCAACAGTGGCAGGCTCTTGATGCTACCCTCGAAGAGATCGACGCCAAAGGAGTCGCCGCGCTGCGAGCCAACGGCACCGAAAAACTACGCCTCATCAATGTCTGGGCGACGTGGTGTGGTCCCTGCGTGGAAGAGTTTCCCGACCTCACGGATATCGCGCGCAAGTTTAGCCGCCGCGAATTCGAGCTCATTACGATCAGTTTGGACCAACTCTCGCACACGGAACGTGCCCGCCAATTCCTCGGCAAGCATCGCGCGGTGATGAGTGATAAACTGCGCAAGTCGGTGACCAAGGAAGGCCGCACGTCCAACAACTACATTTACACGGGATCCAGCGTGGACGACCTAGCTGAGGTCTTGGATCCCGATTGGCCCGGCCCAATTCCATATTCCGTTTTGGTGGATCAGGACGGCAACGTGCTTTACCGCAAACTGGGCAAGATCGACCCCGAAGTGGTCCGCAACCAAATCCTCGAAACCCTCACGCGTCACTACGCGGCCCCGGGCCAATAACCCGTCCCGCCAGCAGGTTCTATCGCGGCCCCCTCACCAGAGGGTATCCTAGAGATTGAGAGGGTGAATTAGCCGTCATCAGTTCGATGTTTTTTCGTGTTGTGCTTCCAGCATCCGTTTCACGCGATCGTTCTCTTGCTTGAGCGCCTCTCCGGTTACGGGCATTGGCGTGAAATCAGGATTCGCGATCAGCGCTTCGCTTTCGGGTATTTCGCGCCACTGCAGTGATCGAAACCACACCGGTTGTCCGTGATCCTGAAGCCAGAGATTACCGCCTCGGGCATCGAGGTCGGCCCCACGAAGGTTCAGTAGATCGACCTGTGTGCTCCACTTTGGATCGGTGTAGTCAAAGGAGAGAACGCGCTCTCCGTTGACCCAGTGCTCGATGATCGTGCCTTTGCATTTTACCCGCCCCGTGTTCCATTGGCCCAGGGGTTTGGTCGTATCCTTTGACGGTGCCATGCAAAAAAACAACGAACCCGCGGCCTGCCGAGGATTCGCCCCATAGGGACTGTGAACGTTATCGAGGATTTGATATTCGTATTGAGCCGGCCGGTAATAGACGCCGGAGTTGCAGCCTTTCGATACCTTCCATTCGAAGCGTAACTCGAAGTCATCCGGCACAAGCGCCTTCGTATACGTAAGTGATCCGCCATCTGCCTTTCGATAGAAGGCACCGTCCTCAATGGTCCAGTTGCCGCCGTGTTCCCAACCGGCAAAGCTCTTGCCGTCGAACAGGCTTACAAACTCGGTTTGTGCGTCGGACGCTATCCCCGTTGAGAGGGAAAGGACCAAAACGATGTAAATGGTGAGAGCAATTCTCATTCGACGGATAGGTGATCTTATTTCCCTCCTTCTTTGTCGGAACGTCAAGGGTCACCCATTTCAGATGTAAAACAAGCGCCACAGGTGGGTGGGGCATCCACCTGTTAGGTCGGGCGTCGGGACTGTTGTTTACGCATTTTAAACTCGAAAACATCGCGGCCCTCAGTCTGCACCTCTGTGGCCCTCCTCATGATTTGGTATCCCTGCGACAAGTAGAAATCCACCGCCCGCTTATTGTCCTCAAACACATCTAGCCATACCTCATATTTGGGATCAAAATATGAATTGTCCTGCTGCAGTAAATCTTTGCCGATGCCCTGCCCGTAAAACTCGCGCAAGACGGATAATCGAACAATTTCGACCACGCCCTTATCGAGATCGCTGCGCGCGTGCCCAACGATCCTACGGTCACTCACCGCCACAATACTATGGATGTTGGGGTCGTCAATTTCCTCTGCGATTTGAGCCGACGTGTGAACCTTGTGGGACTGCTCGAGAAGTTCTTCCTCCGTTTGAATGCCGTGGTATGCATCAAGCCAAACATTGCGTAGCAGTGGTCCGATTTTTTCGCAGTCACCTAAGCGAAGTGGGCGAATTTCTAGGGCACTCATTTATCTATCTGGGTGATTTTAGTGAACTCGAGTCGGTCGTGCCCTAGCATCAAAGCGGCTAAGTCACATCATGACATTTTATCGCGGGTCATGGGGGATATTGTCACTCTTGTTCTACTCGTAATCTCTGACGACTAACGAGGAACTTCCACGCCCATTAAATCCGAGAGTTTCGGTCGAATCGCTTCGGCCCAAACGTTATACCCCTCCTCATTTGGATGAAGTCCATCGGGCATAATTTCGAAAATCAGTCGACCACGTTTGTCCCTGAACGACGAGCCGATATCCAGATAGTGGATCCACTCACCATCATCCAATTTTTCGATTAGACGATTGGCCATCACGACATTCGCTCCGGCCCAAGGATCAACGGATACTCTGGGGAAGATTCCTAAAAGTAAAATTTTGGTGTTCGGAAGCCGTTCGCGGATTTGATCGCAGATTTCTTCAACTCCTTCGGCAATTTCCTCGTGTGTATTATTTCTCCAATTATTTGTTCCGATCATCACGACCGCGACTTTGGGTGATATCCCGACAAGTGCTCCGTGTTCGAACCGCCACAGGACGTGTTGGATTCGATCGCCTCCGAACCCCATGTTAATCGCTTGGAAGGGAGCATATGTTTTTTCCCAAATATGGGTGCCACTTCCGGTAGTGTCCCATCCATGGGTGATCGAGTCGCCAATGAAAATGAGTTCCGCTTTCCCCTGGGCAGACTCAATCACGTTCGCCTCATGCCTCCCCGTCCAAGTTTCCCCGCCTTTGTTGTTCCACACCTGTTCGGGGCGCCCAACCGGTATCAAGGCCGTGTTTTCGGCAAATAAAGCCGTCGATGTCGACAGGCAGAAAACGAAAATCGCAGGGGTAAGTCGAAAGGGTAAGTTCATTAGTTAATATTTGGATAGTGAGTTTTAAATAGATTATTTCTGGTAGGGCGACGAGTTCGGAAGGTGCGGCTTATCCGCGTTGTCTGAAGCGCCTGGTTCTGCTGTTTTGTTCAGTGGCTAATTGTGGTCCAGCGCCCATTTTTTAGCACCCTCAAAATATCACAAACCATAGATAATCATCTATTTCGCTGAAAGTTGGAGGTCGTTGTCGCGGACGTTACGGAGTTTGGTGGCTAGTTTGGTTTTGAACCGATTGACAGTGGTGGCGTGGGCCGGATCGTTGACCAAATTGGTGTATTGGTTGGGGTCGGTGTGGGTATCGAAAAGCTCGGTGCCATTTGCTCCGTCTTCGCCATATTGGATGTAGGCGTAGCGTTCTTCACGCAGGAGGAATCCTTTGCGCATGGGGGCCACACTGAACGCGGTGTCGCGCACTTCGTGGGCAGGTTCGTCCAGGAGCTTGGCGATGCTCTTACCTTGGATGTTGGTGGGGACACCCAAGTCGCATAACTCGGCCAATGTGGGGTAGAGGTCGAGGAGTTCTACCAAGGAATCGCTGACCGCGGGTGCTTTACCGGGCACTGAAATGATGAGGGGCACGCCCGCCGATTCGTCGCGCAGACTCACCTTGGCCCAGAAATCGTGTTCGCCGAGGTGATATCCGTGATCACTGGTGAAGATGATGATCGTCTTTTCGGTGAGGCCTTCTTCGTCCAAAGCGTCGAGCACCTTGCCGACCTGGGCGTCCATGAAGGCGACTGAGGCGTAGTAGCCGCCGACGGCCTTCTTTTGCCGACGGATATCCATCTGCATGTTCTCGCTGGTCTTGTAGTTGATCCCGGCCTTGGGGATGTCGTCCCAGTTACCGGGGACTTTTTCCGGCAGCACCATATTGGCGTATGGCTTGAAGGGTGGGTAATAACTGCGAGGCGCGACGAACGGCACGTGCGGGCGCACGAAGCCCACGCCGAGCCAAAAGGGTTGGTCCCGTTTTTGTCGGATCAATTCGACGGCTTTGGCAGCAGTCTTGCCGTCGGAGTGCACCAGATCGTCGCCGTCGGCCTCGACGACCACGAAGGTGTTACCGCCCACGGCTGGTTTTTTCCCGTCGGGGTTAGATTCCAATGTTTCGCCACCGCCAGGCGCATCCCATTCGGGCCCAGGACTGTTGAAACGCTCGGTCCACGAAAGCTCATCGTCAGCTCCGTGGCCGCCTTCTTCGATGCCACCGGGAACGCCCATGTGGAAAATCTTACTTACGCGGGCGGTGTAATAACCTCGGTCTTTGAAATATTGAGACCACGTCGGGCGGTCGCCCATTTGGGGCCGAGGATTGGCATAACCTAGTGCGCCAGTGGCGTGGGGGTAGTATCCCGACATGAATGAAGCCCGCGAGGGGCCGCAATAGGTGCCCTGGCAAAATGCCTTGGTGAACCGAACGCCGCGGTTTGCGATTCGATCAATGTTGGGCGTCTGGATGACGGTATTGCCGTAGCAGGAAAGGGCGGTGTAGGTCAGATCATCCGAGATGATGAACAGCACGTTGTATTTGTCTTCATCGGCAAATGAACCCTGAGCGCTAAACCCAAGAATTGCAGCGAACAGTAAAAGGTGGAGGCGGGATTTCATGAGTAAAATTGATCTGAAATGGGTTTCCTTACTCCAATTCTTGCAGGGCTTCCCAGAAGGCGATGCGGATCGTCCGCCAAGCGCGACGATGGCTTTTGGCACCCGCGTCATCGAGCAGGGCTTGATTGCCGTCTTTTAGGGCCAGCCGTTCGTCGAACTCTTTATCCAGTTTGAAATACATGCCCAAAAATTTGGACTGAGAGTGCTGTTTGAGCGTTTGGAGATGCTGGGGTGGAGCCACTGACATGATATAGTCCACGACCTCTTGCACCGTCTGGAAGCGTTCAGAGCTGGTTGATTCGTGTTCGCAGACTGCTGCGTCGCAGCAGGTTTTCTCCACCGCCCCGGCGGGAGCGAGGAGCGCACACGATAAAATCACGAGGGAGTAGACAATACGCTTATTCATCTGGGGTAGGACGGATTCAGATTCTTTCGACTGCCTACAAATGTCGAGATTTTGGCTATTGTCGGCAGTGGGCAGGTTCTGGCAGGTTCCACTTTCCGCACTTACTTTGACTCTACTTCGACCCATCACCTGCAGTCTGTTTGGCCGTGTCTTGCTTGGCGCGGTGCTGTTCTTGGGGGGGTGTTCCTTGCCCCGCAATTCAGCGCCGATCGAGCCAGTCTATGCTAGCGTGGCTGCTCGGACCAAGGCGCAACAGGAAGTGCTGTTTGAAGCATGGAAGCTCGTAAACAAGCGGTTCTATAACCCGGAGTTTAATGGGGCGGAGTGGGCGACGGCCTATGATCGTTACAAGGATGAAGCGGCGACAGCGGGTTCAAAGGAGAAACTGTATGATGTCATCAACGATATGCTGGGTGAGCTCGATGATGGTCATACCGGCGCGCTTACGCCTCGGGCGGCCTGGGAGGAATATCGCGAAGAACGTGCATTCGTGGGGCTCAATTTGGAGCGACTTGACGGGCAATGGGTGATCACGGAGTTACGTCAGGGGAGCTCAGCCGCGGAGTCCGAGATCGCACCGGGTTGGATTGCCCTGTCGCGTGACGGTGAGTCACTAGGGGAGGACCGACTTAATTTCGAGAGCCTACCGGGCGAGACTTACACCTGGTTGTTCACCGACCCTGAGGGGGACGAGCGGTCGGTGCCATTGCTGGCACGCACGTTACCTGACTGGATGCCCCCGGAAGAGAAACACTCGGCCGAAGGATGGATATACCTGAGATTTGATGAATTTGAATCGGAGTATCACAAGTGGCTGGGCGATCGTCTGAAGGAACATGACGAAGCGCCGGGCATCATTCTTGATCTTCGTAATAATGGCGGGGGTTCGGTCTCTTCTCTCGAACACGTGATCAACGATTTTTTTGAAGATCGGGTGTCCTATGGCGCATTCGTTTCTCGTGAAGGTAAGCGCGACGACGAGAAATCGGCCTGGCGAAACGGGGAAGGCTATGATGGCCCCGTGGTCGCTTTGATTGGGGGCGGCTCCGCGAGTTCAGCGGAAATATTTGCCCAGGTGCTCAAGCATTATGAACGCGCTACGTTGATCGGCCGACCGACGGCTGGGGTGGTGATCGCGAGTCGCAAGTTCCGCTTGGACGACGGTGGTGAAATTCAGATCGGCCTCCAGGATTTCCAAACCCTCGATGGTTCACGACTGGAGGGGAATGGGGTGAAGCCCGATGTGGAGATCGAGCGAAGTCTGTCTGATATTCGGGAAGGGCGTGATGCCGACCTCGAAGCCGCGGTCGAATGGCTGCGGGTGCATGCTTCGGCCAAGGCGCGGGCAAATCTGTAGGGCCTGCTGAGGTAGGACCTAAGGTAGGGCGGTCTCGCCGAGACCGCCGGATTCGGTGGGCAGACCTGCGAGGCAACGGCGGCGCGCTCGGTGTGCACGCCCTCCCTCAGAACGGTCCCTGAATTTTACGTTTCCTGCGGAGCGAGCTTGCCCCACCTCGGACGACCGCTTCAGCTCTTCTTTTTGATCCTATTTACCGCCCATTTCGAGACCACGAATGCCTAAACGCCAAAACCCAGAGGACGACCAAGAAGAACTGTTTTTCGATGCCGCCGCGGCGAAGGAATCCTCGGTGGAGCCCGCTCCTGCACCCGTGACTGCCTCAGGTTATTCCGGCGAGCCACCTACAACCGAGATCGTGGCCGAAGAGGAAGAACGGGTGGCCCCACTCGAAGGTGCCTACCGAAAATGGTTTCTCGAATACGCGAGTTATGTGATCCTCGACCGGGCGGTGCCTCATCTCAATGATGGTCTCAAGCCTGTGCAGCGCCGCATCTTGCACACCCTTTTCTCCAAGGATGACGGGCGCTTCCACAAGGTGGCCAACATCGTGGGGGCGACGATGGCGTTCCATCCGCATGGCGACGCTTCTATCGAAGCGGCCTTGGTCGGAATCGCGCAACGCGGCTACTTAATCGAGCCGCAGGGGAATTTTGGTAACACCCTCACCGGAGACGGTGCAGCGGCGGCCCGTTATATTGAAGCCCGCCTGACGCCGTTTGCCCGTGATGTTCTCTTCAACGCGAAGACGACGGACTGGCAGCAGAGTTACGACGGACGCGCCAATGAGCCGGTCACGTTACCAGCGAAGTTTCCGCTCGTCCTGCTAGAAGGCGCCGAAGGCATCGCGGTCGGACTCTCGACCAAGATCCTGCCCCACAATTTCAACGACTTGTGCCGGGCCTCGATCAATCACCTTCAAGGCAAAACGTTTCGTATCCGGCCGGACTTTCCGTCGGGAGGCACCGCCGATTTCGCTGATTACAACGACGGCAAACGAGGCGGAAAAGTTAAGGTGCGGGCGACGATTACATCGGGTGAGACCAAATACGTTCTCGCGATTACCCAACTCGCGCACACCACCACCACCACTTCGCTCATCGATTCGATCATCGCCGCCAACAACAAAGGCAAGATCAAGATCAAGCACGTGGACGACAACACGGCCGACAAGGTCGAAGTGCTGGTCCACCTACCTCAAGGTGCCGACCCGAAGAAGGTTAAACAGCAGCTCTACGCCTTCACCAATTGCCAGATGTCGATCTCGCCGGCGGCCTGCGCCATTGAGAACCACGAAGGTCGAGACCGTCCCACGTTTATCGGGGTATCAGAGATCCTGAAACGGTCCGCCGATCGCACGGTGGGTCTGCTCAAACTCGAACTCGAAATCAAACTTGGTGAACTCGAGCAACAGTGGTACTGGGATTCGCTCGAACGCATCTTTATTGAGGAACGGATCTACCGTCGGATCGAGAAATCCAAGACGTGGGAGAATGTGCTCGAAGAGATTCGCGCCGGGCTCGACCCCTTCCTCAAGCGCCTGAAGCGTGAAGTCACCGACGAAGACATCACCCGTCTCACCGAGATTCGCATCAAACGAATCTCCGCCTACAATCGCTTCAAGGCCGACGAGAAGATCAAGAAGATCGAAGAGGACGTGAAATTGGTTAAATACGACCTCGCTCACCTCATCGATTACGCGATCACGTGGTTCGAAACCTTGCAGGCGAAATACGGCAAAGGACGTAAACGCCGCACCTCGTTTGACGAGATCGAACAAATCAATGTCTCGAAAATCGTGTCGACCAACCAGCGCCTTTACGTCGATCGCGAAGGTGGATTCATCGGACGCAATTGGCGGCAGCACGAATTCGTCACGGAGGTCAGCGAGATCGATACGATCCTCTGCATCATGGCCGATGGCACGCTCAAGGTCACCAAGATCGCCGACAAAGTTTTCATGGGCCGAAATATCCTGCATATTTCTGTTTTCAAAAAAGAAGGCCCGCCGGAATTCTTCACGTTGCTTTATCAGGACAAGAAGTCCGGCAAGTGTTTCGCCAAACGATTCACCGTTGGCGGCGTCACGCGCGACAAACTGTATCTGCTGACCGCCAGCGAAAAGTCGAAGGTCGTCTACTTCGATGTCACCAAGAATGAGGAGGCGATGCCCGACCTGTTGCGCATCCAACTAAGCGGTCGTTGCAAGGCGCGGGTGAAAGACTTTGAGTTCGATCTCACCGAAGCCAAAGTAGGCACGCGGGGAGCGAAGGGGATTACGGTCTCAAAGTATCCCGTGCGCAAAGTCACCAAGGTCCTCGGCATCGGCGAGGAAGAATAGGCCGCGTCTGCGCCACGCGAATTACGATTTACGAAGGACGAATTACGATTGGCGCGAAGACGGTTTAACCGCGGTTGCTGTCAGCCTGTTGGACGAACTTTTGGCCGCAATAAATCGCAAAACCATCCCGGTGCGATGCGCCTCTAGGCGCACAATAAATTTACCAAATCTGGATGGTGTTTTTGCGCCTTTTTGCGGCAAATCAAACGCTGGGGAGTGGTTCTGCCTCTTCTATGAAAATAGCCGTGGAGTGGCTTAGCGGCCTTAGCGATCTTCGGGTGAAAGCCAGCGGCGGAGTGCCGATCCGTAGGGATTGACCCATTTCCTCGTCATCATTGAGATTTCCACTCATGGCTGTCGCCTCTTTACCTCGATGAAAAAACTACTCCTGTTTGCCGTTCTTACGCTTCCTCTGTTTGCCAATTCTCCTACGCCGGTGATCGACGGTTCGGGTCCGGGCTGGGAAAAGCTCACCGCCTCCGACTTCATGGACGTCAACTGCGGGGATGAAACGTGGACCTGGAGCGGCAACTCGGTTGCGTGCACCGGGCAACCCATCGGGGTGATCACCACGAAGAAGTTATATCAGAACTTCGAACTCATGGCGGAGTGGCGACACAACAAACCTGCGGGCAACTCCGGTATCTTTGTTTGGGCCTATCCCGACGTGATTAAAGCCATGCAAGAGGGCACCAACGAAGATCGTCTTCCCCAAGGTATCGAAGTTCAGGTCCTCGATCTCGGCTATAAAACCAGATACGAAAAAGACGGTAAAAAGAAAGCCGATTGGTTCACCTGTCACGGTGATGTCTTCGGTGTCGGTAAAGCAAAGTTCGATCCGTTCCTGCCCATTTCGCCAAACGGCACCCGGTCGTTCCCCACCCACGAAACCACTAAACCTCACGGTGAGTGGAATCATTATTACATTCGCTGCATCAATGGCGAAGTGCGCCTCTGGGTGAACGGCAAAGAAGTCTCCGGGGGTAAGAATTCAAACACAACTATCGGGCACATTTGTTTGGAATCCGAAGGCTCACCCATCGACCTCCGCAATCTGCTGATCCGCGCACTGCCGTAGAATTGGAACGACCGAGTCTTGGCCGCAAAAAGGCACAAAAAACTCGGGTTGAGAATCGGACAGAATCAGTGCGCCTATAGGCGCATCGCACCGGATTGGTTTTGTGCCTTTTTGTGGCAAAAAAACCGGAGGAGTGGATTCAGTTCGTCGCACCTGCCCAGCCGGCGGCGTAGGCGTTGAAGACCTTTTGGATTTCGTCGCGGACGCGGCGGAAGACGACGAGCTGTTCCTCTTCGTTGCCGGGAGCGTGCGCGGGGTCATCGAACCCCCAATGGTGCCGTGCCATTTGACCCGGGAACATGGGGCAGGCTTGATCGGCATTGCCGCAGACCGTGATCACGGTGTGCACGCCACGCTCTAGAAAGTCGTTCATGTGTTTCGAGGTGTGAGTACTGATATCGATCCCGATTTCGGCCATCGCTTTGATGGCGAGCGGATGCACGTAGCCGGCCGGGTTGGATCCGGCGCTGTGCACGTCGAGCAAGTCGCCTGCGGCCGCGCGGAGAATTCCTTCAGCCATGTGGCTGCGGCAGGAGTTTCCAGTGCATAGAATGAGGATGAGAGGCTTGGTCATAGATGTATTTAGGAGGAGGTAAACCAGCGGCGTTTCAGGAAACCCGCCACATGCACAAGGCCGATCAAAGCGGGAACCTCAACCAGTGGACCTACGACTGCGGCGAAGGCGACGGCGGAGTTGATCCCGAACACCGAGATGGCCACGGCAATGGCCAACTCGAAATTATTGCCCGCCGAAGTGAAGGCCAAGGAGGTGGAACGGGGGTAGTCCGCCCCCAATCGTTTCGCCATCGCAAAACTCACCATAAACATAATGCCAAAATACAGGAGCAAGGGCAGGGCGATCCGCGCGACGTCTAGGGGTTGCTGCACGATGGCGTTACCTTGAAAGGTAAACATCACCACGATGGTGAAGAGCAATGCCGCTAGGGTAAGGGGGGAAATTCGCGGTAGGAATACGTTTTCATACCAGGTCTCTCCTCGCCACTGCACGAGCAAGACCCGACTCAAGGCCCCGGCCGCAAACGGCACCCCCAGATAGACCATAACGCTGGCAAATATATCTCCCATGGCCACGGGCACCACCACCCCCTCGAGGCCGACGAGTGGCGGCAGCACGGTGATGAACAACCAGGCGTAGGCGCTGTAAGTGAGAATTTGGGCGATGGAGTTTAAGGCGACTAAGCCGGCGGCGTATTCCCGGCTTCCATCGGCGAGGTCATTCCAGACCAGCACCATGGCAATGCACCGGGCGATCCCAACGAGGATGAGTCCCACCATGTATTCCGGTTGATCCCGAAGTAGCGTGATGGCCAAGACCCACATCAGAATGGGGCCGACCACCAAGTTTTGAACCAAGGACAATCCCAATACCCGGGTGTCGGCAAAAACCTTGGGCAATTCCGCATAGCGAACTTTGGCCAGCGGGGGATACATCATCAGAATCAGACCGATCGCGATGGGCAGATTGGTGGTGCCCACGGTCATGGGTGCGAAAAAGGCCGCGGGATCGGTGAGAACAAAATGCCCCAGGGCTACGCCCAGAGTCATGGCCGCGAAAATCCAAACCGTAAGATAACGATCTAAAAATGACATGCGTTGGGCGATGGAATCGGAGGAGATCATGAGGAATAGACAGTCAAAGCTTGGAGACGGACTGAGGTCGGCCAAGTGGTAATTACCCCGAACCGGTAAAGATCGGGTTACAACCCCAGCGATATCATTTTCCGCATGACTACGGCGGAATCCGGGCAGAGTTGCTGGAACTCTGGTGTGGATTGAATCGTGGCGGGGGCCTCCCGTCGGGCAATTGGCCGGTAACCCAGATGGGTAAAAAAAGGCGCCGCGGTGTGCGTGAGCAGAAAAATGTCCCGCAGTCCGTCACTTTGGGCGAGGTTTTCAGCTTCCTCTACCAGCATTCGTCCCAACCCCAGCTGTCGAGCCTTCGGATCCAGCACGACGGAACGTAGCAGGCCGATGATCGGACTGCAGGGTTGGATGGCCGCGGCACCGGCGAGGCGGTCATTGATGCGGAGAACGACGAAGTTCGGCCAAATCCCCTTGAGTAAATCGTCCGTGACCAAATCGGCTGCCGTCAGGAGTTGCCGAATGGAAATTTCGTCGCCCGGGCGATAGGGCTCGAGTATAGTCGAGGCGTCATGGAAAGGCACGGGAAGTAATTTGAACCGCCGTCGGCGCCATGTCGAGGCGAGGACGACACACGATTGACCACCGGCAAGGAGGACGATTTGCTACTCGGATGAATTTCAGACGAATTTGGTCCGCGGTGGGAGGCGGAATCTTACTGGTTAGCTGTTTGGTAGCGCAGTCTGAGCCTCTGAACCTGACGGAAGCAAAATCGGCGGTGCGGGAATATCATGACAGCGGACGTTACCAGTCGGACGTGCAACGGGTGGCGGGCTGGGCGAATACGTGGCTCGAACAACGAGCCGCGATGCGAAAGACGGGTGAGCGGTTGTTGGTAATCTTCGACGTCGATGAAACCGTGCTTTCGAACTACCCGCAGATGGTGGCGAAGGACTTTGGATACGTGCCGGAGGATTGGGTTAAGTGGGTGGATAAAGCAGCCGCTCCTGCTATCAAACCGATGCGCGAAGTTTATCGCGTGGCCCGGAAACTGGACGTCGATGTGGTTTTCATCACGGGTCGTAGAGCGCCGGAGGAGGAAACGGGCACGATCACGAATCTCGAGCTTCAGGGGATGGGTGGGTATGTTCGGATCATCTTTCGCGGCGAGTCGGACACGGCAGAAACCGCGGCGGAACGGAAGCAGTTGCGTCGGATTCAACTCGAAAAAGAAGGGTGGACGATCATCGCGAGCTTGGGTGACCAGGGCAGCGATATTGCGGGGGGGCATGCGGAGCGGATCTTCAAATTGCCCAATCCGTTTTACGAAGTGCCATAGGGGCCGGTCATTCCCCGGCGAGGGTTTGGGCGATATTAATCTTAACGGCGCGACGCGCCGGGATGAAGCTTGCGATTTGCGTGGTGACGTGGTGCAACCCGCCGATATCGTCCGAGAGAATCTCCTCATCTACGCAAAACGTCCGGAGGACTCGTTGCTGTGTCGCGAAGTGCTTCGGCCAGCGGGCGTGTGGCTCGAGCGCTACACTAATGTGCATCTCACGGAGGCGGTGTTCGCCCTGATTAAGGCCGATATGGGGGTCGCCTGTCTCGCGAATTGGGCGATCGTGCCGCAGATCGAAAGTGGTGATTTCGTCGCTCGACGAATAGGTCGTGGCGGATGGAAACGCACGTGGTGGGCGGCGACATGGCCGGAGCGCGAGGCGGGGCCGCTCGTTGGTGCATTCGTAAAGTGCCTCCAGCACTCCATGAAGCAGCCGAGTTAGTCGTCGATGAAGGCGACGTTATAGACGGCAAACGCGAGCTTTCGGTTGGTGCCTTCTTCCACGCGAACAGGACCCCCGGTGTAAAAGTCGAGCCAAGCTCGCCCGGACGAATCGAGTTCAATGTCGCGCAAGGTGACGGTGACCCCGGGTTTTTCGGTGTAGCCGTCCCAGAGCGTTTTGTTGCCTTGGCTGATGATGACATCGCAGCCGACTTCACCGACGAGGGTGAAGATGATGCTCACCGGAACAGGTTCGATAGATTTGGTGAAACGCTGCACCCGGATCCGCCCTTCGCCGCCGCTCCACGACCAGGTGTGGTAGTCGTTTCGTTCTACTCCATTCCACCCGTCGGCAATGTGAACGATTACGGGACCGTCGGGTTGGTTCGCATGCTTGAGTTCGAGGGTATCGCGAGGGGCTTGGGAGAGCATATAACCTCCGACGAAGATCGAAAGGTTGCCCGCGATGATGAGCAGCAGTCCGGCACGCGTGCGCGGAGCGAGCATGTTGAAGGCGAGATGCAATGGCAGTAGCAGGCGGGTGACCGCACCGGGAAAACCTTCGAGCGTTGGAGTGCCAAGAATAATCAAGAGCAGCACGTAGCCGATCCCCAGTTGCCACTTGGGGTTGCGTGGTTGGGGTCGCACGATCAGCCAGATCGATTGCACGGTGATTCCGATAATCGCTCCAAGCGCGGCCCAGGCTAGTTTGTCATGAGGCTGGCCGATCACTGCGCCGAAAGTATCACTGAGTTTCGTCCCGAGGGCCGTGAGCGGCCAGGCAAAGTTTTGCAGGCTATCGGGGTTGGAAGGGAAGACTCGACTGACGTAGAAAAACCACAGGGCCAAAGGGACTACGATGATGGCTCCGTTGGTGATACGCTCGCGCCAGGAGTTGGCTTGAAAGACAATCAAACTACCAAGCACGGAAGTTTCTCGGGTAAGGCAGGCGGCAGCGAATAATCCGGCAGTCGTTTTTAAGCGTCCCGTTTGTAGCACTAACATGCCAATCGCCAGCAGAAGGAGGGCGGGCAGATCGGTGAGGGCGTAGACGACACTGGTGGTCACCCCGGCCGAAAACATGAGTCCGATCCACGCGACCAGATTGACGATGGAATCTGGAGGGAAGAGTCGGAGCAAAACGATCCCCAGACCGATCCAGCAGATCACGTTGAGCCAGGCGTAAGCTGAAAGCGTGCGATGGCCGTCGCCCATTCCGACAAGTGCGGCTATCCAAGGCGCCAAAATACGACGGGCTCGCATGGAGGGAATATCGACCGCTTGATTGAGCGCAGGGTCTTGGAGTGAAGGACGTAGTGCCAGCTGGGCGTAAAACTGGCCATCGTAGCCCGCTTCTTCCCGGTAAATATAGATCGAATCCTCGCGAAGCTCAGGCAGGCCATTTTGTCCCCACGAAGGACTGATTTGCAGCAGGCGAGTGAATCCGAATGCCGGGTGGTGGAATTCGCTCAGGCTCCGAGCGCCCAAGATCACCGCGATCGCAATCACTGCCCAACCCGCGTAGCGCCGCAGGAACCTGGCGGCAGCGGAAAAGGAGGAGGTTGTGGAGGAGGGGCCGGGCATTCGTGAATTCGATGAACTTGTGAGGTGATGTTGGCTCACACAATGCGCAGAAGGCACGGCAGAATTTATCCAGACATGAAAAAGCCCTCCGGTGGGGGAGGGCTTTGAAGATTTAGGGTGCCTTCGGGAGACGGTGGCCTAGCTCGCGGCGGCGAGGGCGGTTTCGATATCCGCTTGCAGGTCGGGCCAATCCTCGATGCCGAGGGAGAGCCGCACGAAGTCGGGGGTCGTGCCGGAAGCAATTTGCTCGTCGGCCGAGAGTTGACTATGCGTGGTGCTAGCAGGATGGATCGCGAGCGACTTGGCGTCGCCGATGTTCGCGAGGTGCGAGAACAGCGAGAGGCCTTCGATGAACTTGCTGGCGCCTTCGAAGCCGGTCTTAAGACCGAAGCCGAGTAGTCCGCCAAATCCACCGCTGAGATACTTCTTGGCGGCGGCATGATTCGGGCTGTCGGCGAGTCCGGGGTAGTTGACCC
This sequence comes from uncultured Verrucomicrobiota bacterium, assembly GCA_913058185.1. GTDB lineage: Bacteria > Verrucomicrobiota > Verrucomicrobiia > Opitutales > Opitutaceae > Actomonas. The sequence continues at coordinate 5,615 of CAJXQX010000054.1, read as the reverse complement.
AAGCGACGCGGTTATCAGCGGCGAGAAACTCGGCTGCTTTTTGGGCGTTCTCACAGATCCGAGCCATGCGGAGATGGAGGGTTTCGATACCTTGGATCGTCTGCCAGGCGTTGAAGGGGGATTGGCAGGCGCCAATGTCGCGGAGGAGCTGCAAGCGCATCTTCATGATGAAGGCGATGTTGGCGTCACCGGCCGGCGGGAAGGCCTTGAAGGCGTCCCAGTGCACCAGGCCATGGTAAGAGGGGTCGGGCTCGGTGAATCCGGGAAAGCGGTCGGAGCCCCAGTCGAAGTTCCCGCCGTCGACCACGATGCCGCCGATGGAGGTGCCGTGGCCACCGAGGTATTTGGTGGTGGAGTGGACAACGACGTTGGCGCCCCACTCGAAGGGACGATTGAGGATCGGGGAGAGCGCAGTGTTATCGATGATGAGAGGGACGCCGGCTTCCTTTGCGATGGCGGCTACTTCCTCCATCGGGAAAATATTGAGCGCCGGATTGCCGAGACCTTCGCCGAAGAAGGCTTTGGTGTTGGGCTTGAGGGCGCGTTTGAAGGCGTCGGGATCGGCGGCGTCGACGAAGTCCACCTGGATACCCAGTTTCGGCAGCGTGTAGTGGAAGAGATTGTAGGTTCCTCCGTAGAGCTGGGAGACGGAGACGATGTGATCCCCGCTGCCGGCGACATTGAGGATGGCGTCGGTGATGGCGGCTTGGCCAGAGGCGTGGGCGAGGGCGCCCGAGCCACCTTCGAGGGCGGCCATACGTTGCTCGAGCACATCGGTGGTCGGATTCATGATCCGGGTGTAGATGTTACCGAGCTCTTTGAGGCCAAAGAGATTGGCGGCGTGTTCGGTATCCCGGAACACATAACTGGTGGTCTGATAAAGGGGGACCGCGCGGGAGCCGGTGGTGGGATCTGGAGTTTGCCCTGCGTGGAGGGATTTGGTGCCGAGGCCTTGAGGAGTGGACATAGAAGAGGGAGCTTTAGGAATTTATGATGCGGGATGAAGAAAGAACTGCGTCAGATTGTGATTTCTTTAGTCGAGAGTTGGTGGAGCAAGAGGGCGGCGAGTTGAGCCCGCTCGGTGAGACTGGAGAGCTCCACGTATTCCTGATCGGAGTGGAGGCCGCTCCCGATCGGGCCGAGACCGTCGAGCACGGGCAGTCCGGCGGCGTGAAGCAGGTTGCCATCGGAGCCGCCGGCGACGGCCAACCAATCAAAGGGCGCGAGGCCCAGTTTGCGGCCGCAGGCTTGGAGTTGAGCGAAAAGGGCTTCGGTGGTCGGCGTCGAAACCAATGGGTCGCGATTAAATTGGCCGGAGAAGTCGAGATGGTAGCTTTCATCCGTGTTGGATTCGGCGACGAGTCCTTCCAGCGCGTGGTTGAATTCAGTCATGGCGGCGGGCGTGGAAGCGCGGGCGTTGATAGCGGCGGTGGCGTGATCTGGCACGATGTTGACCGTGCCGCCGCCAGTGAAGTGACCGACGTTGACCAGGAGATTAGGGACCGTCTTGGGCAGTTCGTCGACCGCGAGGCAGAAGCGGGCGAGGGCGAGGATCGCATTGCGACCGGCGGCAGGGTCGCGTCCGGCGTGGGCCGCGCGGCCTTGCATGGTTGCCTGGAAGATTCCCGTCGCAGCGCGTGATTTCACCATGTAGCCGGAATCGCGGGCGGGCTCGAATACGAGACCAAGTTGGTGCCCCGGTGCTTCCGCTTCGATGGTGGTGGCGGAATACTCTGACCCCGTTTCTTCGTCGGGAGTGAGCAGGACGGTCCAGCCGAGGCTGGCGGCATGGGGGGATTCTTCGAAGGCAGCGAGAGCGGCGAGCATGACCACGAGCCCGCCCTTCATATCGGCGACGCCGGGACCGTTAAGGCGTTGCTCGCCCTCGAGGACTTTTGCAATTTGGAAGGGATGGTTGGGTTCGAAGACCGTATCGTAGTGGCCACTGCACAAGACCCTGAGCGGTGCTTCAGGGCGAAGCTCGGCGCGGAGCGCGAATCGGCCATCGGCGAGAGGGATACGCTCCACGCGGGGAGTCAGTTTACGGAGGGAATCGACCAGTGCATCGGCCATCTGGGAGAGTCCCTGGACGTTGAGGGAGCCGGAATTGATCGCACTCCATTGGGTGAGGCGTTCAAGCAGGGGCTCGAGGGGCAGTCGCGGCGGCAGCCATGCGGGGTGATCCGACATGTCGCGAAAAAAGCGCATGAGGAGATAATTCCCAATCCTAAATCCCGCAGGGCAGGATTATACCGAACTCAGTCGTGGTGACGCAGGACCTGCAGGACGTTGAGCGAGTGGTTACCGATGGCCTCCATATTGTTGAGGATATCGATGTAAAGCATCTCGGCCTTCACTTGGTCGCCAGTGGAGCGCATGCGTTGGATGGATTCCTTGCGCAGGTTCTTACGGAATTTATTGATGAAGTTTTCTAGCTGGTGAGCGGTCTCCATATCGGCGGTTTGCACGCCGCGGCGGATACAATCGGAAGTGAAATCAACAAAGCGCAGCACGATCTCCGAAAACTGTCGCACCTGCTCCTGCGTCTCATGAGGGAGGGCGCGTTTTTTGCGGTAGCGTCGCTCGGCGAGGAGCACGAGGCGGTAGCCGCGATCGCACATGTCTTCGAGTTCGGCAGTGACGCGCAATAGGGCTGAGATTTTTGCCATCGATGCGTCGGACACGCGACCGGCGGAACAGCGTAGAAGATAATCGGTGGTCTCGATCGCCATGCGATCGCTGTCCTTTTCAAGCTGCTTGAGCTGCTTGACGCGGTCCCCTAGGTCTTCGCCGGGGTTGCCGAAAAGCTCGACGAAGCCAGCCACGAGATCACGGGTAAGGCCGTTCATTTTGAGGACGTCTTCTTCGGCCTCGGCGAGGTTGAGCTCACCCGTTTTGGGAATCACCGAGGAATCGAACTTCATGTGTTCGTTGCGGTTTTTAGGCCGATCCTTGATCAAGCGCTCCACCAACCTGGCCAGATGAGGCACAAATCCTATGACCAACGCGATGTTGAGCAGATTGAAGCCGGTATGAAAGGCAGCCATGTGGAAGGGAATGTTCGAAGGCTCCAGGGCATTTCCTGGCACGATGTAATCGGCCAAGCGCGTGAGCGGAACGAATAGCAGGATCGCCCAAATCACCCCAATGATATTGAAGAAAAAGTGAGCGAGGGCGGCGCGTTTGGCGTTGGCGTTGGCGCTGAGGGCCGCCAGGTTGGCCGTGATGGTCGTGCCGACGTTCTCGCCGAGGATGATTGCCGCTGCGGTGGGAAAATCGATCCAGCCTTTGGCTGCCATCGTAATCGTAATCGCACCCGCTACGGATGAGGATTGGACGATGACGGTCAGGATTGTGCCGAACGCGAAAAAGAAGAGCACCGAGATAAGTCCTCGATCCGTGTAGCTTTGGATAAAAGCTAGAGCTTCGGGGTTGTTCTTGATGTCGGGCACGGCCTCTTTGAGGAAAACTAGGCCGAGGAACAATAAACCGAATCCAATGAGAAACTCGCCGGTATCGCGCAGGTTGGATTTGCGCGCGAAGAGGAATGGCATAGCCACGCCGATGATGGGCAGCGCGATCTTGGAGAGGCTGAACTTGAACCCTAGAAATGAGACGATCCAAAACGTCGTGGTGGTGCCGAGGTTGGCACCCATAATCACGCCGATGGCTTCCACCACCTTGAGCAGGCCCGCGTTGACGAAGCTCACCATCATCACGGTCGAGGCCGAAGAGGACTGGACGAGACAGGTCACGAGGAACCCGGTAGCGACGCCGGCGAAGCGATTGCTGGTCATGGTCCGCATGAGCGAACGCAGACGATCACCAGAGAGTTTTTGCAGGGCCTCCGACATGACTTTCATGCCAAAGAGGAACATGCCTAGAGAACCGAGAATTTCGAAAAATGAGCCGATCATGCTTGGAAGTATTGGGAGAAAGAGGGCATGCGGGATGGTCGGGGGCAAACCTGTTGTCGCCCAATTTGCACTTTATTGGGGAGACAGTGAAAATCCCGGGCCTAAAAAACCCGGCACGAAGCGGGGTGGTGGATGAACGGGGGAGGGGAGAAGACGTTCTTTCTTACAATCCTCGCTTGATGAAGGCGACTTCATCGGTCTCTGAGTTCACTTTGACTTCCTCATCGGTTTCGGTGGTCACGCCGATGTAATCGACGACCACGGAGGCGAGCACGGGGAGGGCTTTACGAATATCGTCATCCTCGGCTTCGTTGGAGACGTAGACACTCCAAAGCTGTTCGGGAGGGGCATCGTCGCCGCTGGAGACGTTTTCGCGGGCGGAGACCCGTAAATATTTTTCGTAAACAGTGACAGGAATGGTCTTTTCCTCGAATCCGATGAGTTCCTGGCTGGGCGGATCCATCACGGAGACGCGCCGATACTGGATATTACCGTTTGAGTCGCGGGTGGGCACGATAACTGAGCGGACTCCACCTCCCATGCGGGCGAAGATGGGAACAGAACGAGATTCAAACTCAACCCGTGGTGGTTCCACGTCGTAATCGACTTCGACTACCATATCGGCGCTTGCGGGGTTGGGTGCTTCGTAGAGGCCTCGGCCCGACAGGGCGGCTTTCACGTAGTCGACGGCTTCGCGGGTGCGGAGGTCGGTGTTGGGGTCGCCGCCGTTTTTGGTGACGATACGGTAAGATTCACCGGAGGCCTTCGCCTCATTGGCGATGGCATTGATCTTAACGTTGTAAGTGTTACTCGTACAGCTAGCTGCCGCCAGCAAACCAAGGGCTGCCATACTGAGACGAAGGAGCTGAAGCGAAGAGCGGACCATTTAAGAGGGGCGAGTCAGGGATTCCTGACCGCAGTTTCACCGCGAAGTTCCGCAAGTTCTGATTCGAGTCGGGCGATTTCGGCGGTTTCGGCGGCGATTTTGGCCTCGGCTTCGTCGAGTTCCTTTTTGCGATTCAGGGCCCATTCTCGTTCGGCCTTCAATTCGGATAGTTTGGAGGCCGTTTCATCGGCGCGTCGTTGAGCATCATTGAGTTCCGCGTCGGTGATCCGAAACCCTTGGGCAATAGCAAGTTCCTCGGTGAGTTGTTCTTTCAGGCGGGCCTCTTCCTGGCGTTTGCGGGCGACTTCCTGTTGGTAAGCGCGCTCTTGAGCCAGGCGATCTTGCGCAGTGCGCTCTTTCATATCTTGGACGAGTCCGATGGCTCCACCGACGAGGGCACCGGCTGCGCCACCGATGGCGGCACCTGAGGCGGCGTTACCGGAACCGGTGTTGTTGCCTATAACGGCACCACCGAGAGCGCCACCGAGACCGCCGATACCGGCGCCTTTGACCGTTTTAGATGGGGCTACCTTGCATCCCGATAGCAGGGCGAAGGAAATAAGGGCGACGACTAGAGAGGTGCGCATGAGCGGACTACGTTTGGAATTCACAGGGAAGGCCGGGGAGGGTGAGAAGGAAGTTAATTGAGGACGAGCTTGAGGCAAGGCAGACTCGCGTTTCGGTGTCAGACACGCATGTCGCGGAAAAGGTTCAGTAAGATTTTTAAGTTTCCACGGCACATTTGTTCATAGCAGCACTCTTATCCTCATGACCTCTTTGCCCCAGCGAGGATTTTTCACCCAAGGTTTTAT
>CAJXQX010000053.1 GCA_913058185.1 uncultured Verrucomicrobiota bacterium | reverse complement strand
GTAAGGAGTCGTCGGCAGCGTCAGATGTGTATAAGAGACAGGCCCAATCCCCGCCCCACCCGGCTTCCGACTCGTAATAGGGGCAAATGCAGCCGCTTGAACGTCCGCGGGCAACCCGCCACCCGTATCCCTAATTTGGATGCAAATAGCCTGGGCCGTTGCAGCCTTTGCCTTCAAATCGATCCGACCGCCCGACGCAGTCGCCGCAATCGCGTTATCCAAAAGATTGGGGATCACCAGACCCGCAAGCGACGCCACTCGACCACTTAAATTGATTTCAGGCTCTACCGTAGTCACCACGATATTCAGTTCTGCTGCTGCCGGATTGGCCCGCGCGTTCGCGGCGGCCGTTTCAAGTAATTCATTCACGGTGACGGCGTAATCCACTCCCGCCGCTTCATCTTGCAAGACGGCCATGACTTCGTGCACCAAGCGTCTCACCCGGCGCGTAGTTTCTGCCGCTTCCGCCCACGCCTCGCCGGTGGACGCATCGCCCCGTCGTTCCTGAGATTCGTCCGAAATGAATCCCTCCAAGCCCGCGAGAGGATTATTCAGACCGTGCATCAAGTGGGCACTGATGGCGCCAATGGCGGCCGTTTTGGAATTCAACAAAAGTTCTTGATTGGCCCGCGCCAGATCCGCGGTGCGGCGACGCAACTTCGCAAACGCCCAACCCAGTCCTAGCGCCAAGAGCAATGATCCTGCCCCGGCCGATGTCCCGGCCTGCCGCCAAAGTCTTTGATCGATCTCAGCGAATTCGAGAGCGACGTCGGCTCCATCCAACCAATACCGCACCCACGCAGGTCCTTCCGACTCCCCATCCGTGATAGGCACGATGACTTCCAACCACGGGCCGGCAGTGGCCTCCTGCCCCCAGCCCATACCGCCCGCAGAACTACTATCAGAGTGATAGTGAGCTTGGGCCAAAGCTAGTCGTTCCGCGGACGGTAAAGTTTCCACAAACGCCGAGTCCGGCACCGCAAACACGATAGAACCATTGGACTCAAACATCTGCATCGCCACCACGTCTTCCAATCGAGGTGACTCCAAAAGCGCGTAAAACAGATCAAGAACCTCAAGCTCGGCCCCTAAATCACGGATCAACTGCGTGCCGGTTTCGGTTTGGATTTCTACCACCGCGGCCATGGCCGAGGCTTCTCTCCGCAGCACCTGCTGATGCAATGCCGAGCGCAGAGGCCAAGTGACGGCAACGACTATCCCGATCAGCACCAAAATTGCCCCCCCTAGAATTCCCCAACTTAGGCGGGAATCGGTGACTTGATGTGAGGCAGAGAATGTCATGGGGAGATTCGTTTCTACTAGGACTCGAAGGATAGGCCAAACCAGATCGTGCGATCACGATAAGTCGCATTGACCTCATTGCTTTCGCTCAGGGTGTCTTCGTATTCCACTCGTGCGTTCCAGCGGTCATTGAAACGCCAGATGACCTCGCCACGCCGCAGCCGATCGTCCTGGCGACGCCGTTCCGGATTGAGGCCTGCTCCCACCGTCTGGTTCAGATAATCCGTGGCCTTCTCCTCCCACTCGACGCGCAATTCCCAACGATCCTCGGGGCTCACCCACTCAAGCTCGCTCCGCCAACGCTTTCGGTCGTAGTTAAAAAACCCTGCCGCGTTGTCGCGGTTCTCCACGAGCCCTCCAGCCACGTCCAATCGCCAGCTGCCGAGCCACTTCATTTTGAACTGCAAACGGCCCTGCTCTTCATCCTGACCAAAAGCCAAGAGGGTATCCGCAATGGAACGTCCCCCGGCTGTCGTTTGATTCCGGAAATCGTAATCCCGATCGATCGTTTGTTGACCGTAGTAAAGCTTCATCCATCGGGCGGGCGCCCAAGTCACGCCGTTCCACCAATCTCGGCTGTAAAAATCCTCCGCCAATTCTCGATAATCAGAACGCAGGCCCCCTGCCCTGGATTCAATCGCCACCCCAGATAGTAATTTGAATCGAGCGGTCAAATCAGCTCGACCGCCTAATACTTGGATCGGCAGCACGGTGCGTTGCGCCGCCGTGGTCGAAAGATCGATCACTTCATCCTGGAAAAACCCTTGGGTGCGCACCTTCAAATCAAACCACCGCAGCGGTAGCCAACTGAGTTCGGCTTGCCCCAGCCACGATTGTTCTTCGTCCGCCACTGGGTTGTTTTCATAACGACGGTGTCGCCCATCTAGCATCACCAGTCCCTCCCAGGCTGAATCCAAAGGCTGCCACCACAAAAAGCCCTCGGCTCGGGCTTCGCCGAAGTAGGCCGATTGCGGCACGACCGAACTGAGTCCGACATTGTCCCGTTCCCCCATCAGCGCGGAAAGAGTGAATGACGGAAACCAATTCGACTCTTCATCCAGTTCCGCCAAGAACGCCTTCACATCGTCGGGCAACTCTTCCTCCAAGTCATCCGGTAACGCCAACAACTGGTCGACGACGGAATCATCCGATTCATCAGTCGCGGGCTGCGCCGAGAGCTCGGGTAGGATCGCCAGTATCCCTATGAGGATGAGCCGGCATGGGACGAAGGCAGGTGCCATCATCCCCGAAATGAGGGGTGGAAAATTCACGCTGGGTTTTGTGAGAGAGTTTTTGCGAACCAACCGGAGCTAAAAACAGGTAGAATCTTCGCATCAGATTCGTCTGCAGTTCCAACGAAGTTACGCCGTGATAGGCGTGGCGCGTCGGAGCGCCGATTAACGAGACGGACTAGGTAGGAGGATCAATTCCCACCCAGCCGTCTCGGTGAAGCGGACCAGCGTTTTACCGCTGCACCGAAATATAATCAGCCTCCGTCACCGGAACCAGCCCGATCACGGCGAAGGTCGCGGAGTTCACGACGGATATCGCGAGCGAGATCACGCTGAGTCCCAGCCTGTTCACGTTGCGACTCGCGCAACGCGGTTAGGGCTGCGCGACGCTCTTCTGCAGTCGCATCCTTGAGGCCAGATAGGGCGGATTTGCGAGCATCGAGCAACGCTGAGCGTTGGGCTCGGAACTGATCGACGAGGGTTTGCACATCGGTCGGCAGTTCGACTCCACGAGGGATACGAACTTGGTCTGCAGAAGGACGACGATCTTCGCCACCTTCTGGGCGTTGCGGACGTTTCTGTGCGAAAGCCGCTCCAGCGGTTACGGTTAAGGCCAATAGGGCCATTTTGAGTAGGGATGTTTTCATGATAATTTTGATTCTGAGGTTAAATTGCCGGTGCCAACCCATTTGCAACCTTCGTGCCAACGACCAGAAATTCCTTTTCTTACTGTATATAAAATACTTAAGGATTTTTATCCATTTCAGCACGATCAGGCTATTGGGGAATATTTCCCAATAACCCACAATCTGAGTGGGGAACTTTCCCCAATTCACCTCAACAATCTCGAGAATTGGCAAACGGTCCGTCAGCCCGATCGGGGTTGGGCCTAAGAATCAGGGGCAATATGGGCAAATGATACCGATCACCGCAGGCCACAGCGGTGAAATCGTCGTTCAACGTGCAAATTAAATTACTCTGGTAGGGCGGTTTCGCCGACACCGCCGGTTCCATCCTACTTAAACTAATCCCGACTCAACGGCGCGCTCGGCGAGCACGCCCTACCTGTTGCTACGCGACGCGCCTGAAACTCTCGGGCCGTATTTCAGCGTTTCGCTTGTTTCAGGCGATACCTCACGAAGTCACGTGGCACCCCTAGCAGTCGAGCAGCGCCGGTGGCGTTTCCGCCTGCTTGCTCCATCGCCTGCTCCACCAAAGCGGTGATCGCATTCTCCAAGTCGAAGCCACCTTCCTCGGGAAAACGAAAACCAGCTGCCAGCCAAGGATGCTCTGACGAGACCCCTTCAGCACCGCGGTCTAGACTAGCGAAAGTCAATTTATCATCCCCGAAGACCAGCGAGCGTTCCACCTCATGGGCGAGCTCCCGCACGTTACCCGGCCAGTCATGCCCGCGGAGGCGTTCCGCGCCTTCGATCGGAATCACGACCTCGCCTAGGCCGTATTTTTGCGCAATCGAAACGGCGAAGGTTTGGGCTAACTCCACGACGTCATCACCACGTTCCCGCAACGCCGGGATGTTCACCCGGAAGAGATCCAGTCGCTGCCGTAGGTCTTCCCGAAAGTCACCACGCGCCACTTGCTCAGCCAGAATATCCTGAGCCGCTGCTACGATGCGCACATCGACGGAAATCGTTTTGTGACCACCGACCCGACGCATTTCTCGATCCTCGATGACTTTTAATAACTTCGCCTGCAGGGGCAGCGCCAAGCTCGGCAATTCATCCAAAAACAAGGTTCCTCCCTCGGACGCTTCAAACAGTCCGATCTTGGTTTCCTTCGCATCCGTGAATGCTCCGCGCTCGTGACCGAACAATTCGGACTCCGCCAATGCTTCGGGCAGGGCCGAGCAGTTGACCTCAATCAACGGTCCCCGCGCCCGCGGACCTTGATGATGCAGCCAACGCGCAAGCGACGTTTTACCCGTGCCGGTTTCTCCCAGAATGAGAACGGAAGGTTGCACCGTTCCCGTCTCCGCTAGGCGTCGATCCGCCACCAAAATTCGATCCAACTGCTGGCGCACCTTTTGAAGCGACTCGCCAAATACGATGGCCGCACTTTGGGCGGTCTCCTTCTCCTGCTTGAACGTGTCACCGCGACTGCGACGCCGGCGTTTCCGAGCCGCTGCCATCCGCAACATCGCGTCGTTTACATCCACCGGCTTGGGCAAATAGTCGGAGGCTCCCAAACGTATCGCTTCGACCGCTCCTTCGATCCCACCCTCCGAGGTCATGATCAGCACGACCGTGCTGGAACCGAAAATTTTCTCCTCCAACAGCTCTGGACTGCGACCGTCCGGCAAGTTCACATCCATCAGCGCAAAATCGAAACTCATCTCGGCAGCCAAACGGCGCGCCTCAGTCAGGTCTGAGGCCACCGCTACCTCCGCCCCGGCCTGTTCAAACTTCGCCGCCAGGCGACGACGCAGCAGCGCTTCATCTTCGACTAGGAGGAGAGTTGAATTATCTAAGCGCATCGGAGTATTCAGCGACCAATCAGAGCCTGACGCAGAATCGGTTCAAAAACCTTGGCCTGACGCCAGAATCCCAAATCGCTGGGGTGTGAACCATCAGCGGTGCCTTCACTGTCGTTTCCGAGTAAATTGTCGCCCTCAATGTAATACAAATCACGGAACCCAGCCGCTCGCAGCTCCGCGTAACACTGCCGTAGCGCGGCGTGGTTAGCGTCATGATGAGCACTGCGTTCGGGTTGGATCCACGAGTTGGTGTTGCGTCGATCTTCCACCAGCACGATCGGAGTATCCGGCTGGGCGGCGCGCAATTGCTTCACTAACGGCACGCATTTCTCGAGAATTGTTGCCGCATTCATGTTGGGCGCACAATCGATCACGTAGACCGCCGCATCAATATCACCCATCAGCTCACCGACCGCTGCATCCATCCGGCCATTACCGCTGAAGCCTAGATTCACGACCGGGCGATCAAACCATCGGCCCAATATCGCAGTGTGCACCATACCAGCCCGTGAGGCACTGGCACCGTGGTTGATCGAAGTGCCGTAAAATACAATCGGGCGTATATCCCGGGGTGCTAACGGTTTAAAATGCGAACCGTCCGAAACGCCTAGGGACAGCGAGTCGATCCCGTTAAACAATGGTAGGTAAAGGGCGTATTCCCGCTGCCCTGAAGCGAGCCCTGTCACCATTTCGATCTGGGCCGCCTGTTTGCGCGGTCCCGCCGATTTCACCCAGCGCCACTCCCCGGCACCGTCGCGGGCATACAAATCAAATCCGCTATGGCCAATCGGGGACGTGTTCACGCCATTGAACACGCCCTTAGATAGCGCGTAATCCAACCAAATCGTGTCCGTATCCGAGCTGAAGCGGACCAGCATGCCGACCGTCGCACGGCTCAATTCCCACACCCTTTCGGTGACCGAACCTTCGGCCCTTTTGGGAAATCGATCGAACCAACTGTAACGCTCCTCGTCGACCCACTCGCGGCCTTCAATATCCCACGTCGTCACATCATGCCACGCGACCTCCGGCTCAGAGGACTCCTTTTCGCTTTGAGCGACCAGCGGAACGGAAAAAATCGCGCCTACTGCAATCAATAGAAAACGGACCAGAGGTAATCGAGCTGGGGTGAGCATCCTCAAGATGCCAAACCGCCTACCTCTCGGATGCAAAACCCAATTCAGCGACCAATCAGAGCCTGACGTAAAATCGGTTCAAAAACCTTGGCCTGACGCCAGAACCCGAGGTCACTCGGGTGAGATCCATCAGATGTGCCCTCGCCGTCGTCGCCCAACAATCCGTCACCTTCGATGTAGTAAAGATCGCGAACGCCTTCCGAGCGTAGTTGGGCGTAACACTCCCGCAGGGCCGCGTGGTTCGCGTCGTGGTGCGCGTTGCGATCCGGCAGAATCCACGAATTTGGGTTGCGACGATCTTCGACCAATACGATCGGGATATCTGGCTGGGCGGCGCGCAGCTGCTTCACCAACGGCACACACTTTTCGAGCACAGCAGCTGCGTTCATATTGGGCAGGCAATCGATAACGTATATCGCTGCGTCAATATCGACCATGAGCTCCCCCACCGCCGCATCCATGCGACCATTTCCGGCAAAGCCTAAGTTCACCACGGGACGATCAAACCACCGCCCTAGGAGAGCCGTGTGCACCATACCCGGACGGGAGGCACTAGCACCGTGATTGATCGATGTGCCGTAAAATACAATGGGGGCCACCTCACGGGGTTGCAGCGGCTCAAATTTCGCAACGGTCGGCACTCCGATTTTTAGCGAATCGATGCCGTTGCGTAGTGGTAAATACAGCGCGTATTCCCGGTGTCCCGGAGCAAGGCCTTCCACGATTATTCCGCGGTGCGTTTGTTTGCGTGGGCCCACTGCCTCAACCCAACGCCACTCCCCACCTTCGCCGCGCGCATACAAATCCAATCCACTCGAAGAAATGGGCGTCATATTCACCCCGTTGAGCGACGCATTCATTAGCGAAAAATCAACCCAGATGGTATCCGCATCGGTTTCAAACCGCACGACCATACCGGTCGGGGATCGACTCAAATCCCACACTTTTTTCGTAACCGACCCTTCGGCCTTCTTGGGGAGTCGATCAAACCAACGAGAACGCTCCTGATCAATCCAAGCGCGTCCTTCAATATCCCAGTTGGATACATCATGCCACGCGACCACCGGTTCGGTGGACTTTTCGGTTTGGGCAGCGAGCGCGCTAGTTAAGACCGCGCTGGCAGCAGCCAGCACAAATCGGGTAAGACGGAATTGGACGGGGGTAAACATCACCCCGTGATTGGCAGACTTCTCGGACGAGGAAAAGCCTGATTCGACGTGCAGCCTCGACCGATTAACCCTGCTTAGCGACCAACTCAGCCAAAGCGGCTTCGTCGATCTCGCCCTTAACCGAACCGAGTTGGCTTACTACGCCTACTCGATCATCGGCCTTGGCCGTGGAGATTTCGATCATCCAGTCCTGCGTGTCAGGATCATTGCAGAGCAAATCATCTGCCCAGGCGATCACCTCGGAAGGATCAATGGCTCCTCCAGTAAGTCCCTTGATGTAGGCTTCGGCGATCGTGCGGTAGTTTGGTGTGGATGACATGAGCCCAACCAACACCGAATTCTGAATCCGTGAAAAGCCGAAAAACATAATTTCAACCTTCGCCTGTCTGCCGGCCGACCTTACAATCGCCTCTATCATGCGTTTCTCCCCCCTATCCCGTTACTCTTCCCGCATCATCCTACTACTTGCCGCCACGTTGATTGGCGCCAGTTCCCTCCCGGCCTCCGATGCGAGCATCGGTGAACCAAAATACGCCACTCCCCGGTTCTTCCGCTACCACGCTGACTTTCTCGATCGCGCCACCTCCGGCCCCGTCGGGGTGCTATTCCTCGGTGACTCCATCACGGCTGGCTGGGCCAGGCAGACGGAGATCTGGGAAGAAGCCTGGGGCGCCTACCAACCAGCCAACTTCGGCATCGGCGGCGATCAGACGCAGCATATTATTTGGCGCATCGAACAAGGCGAACTCGACAAGGTGGCCCCCAAGGTCGTCGTGCTCATGATCGGCACCAACAACATCCACAATTTCGAGGCCGACGATATTTCCGCCGCCAACCGCAAAATCGTCGCGATGATTCATGAGAAACTGCCCGAGACCAAGGTGCTGCTGCTCGCGGTGTTCCCGCGCGGACCTCGCTCCAATGGGAGAGGGGTCGTCGAGGACTACGAACTTCACATGCAGAAGATCAACGCGATCAACGCAGACATCGCTCAGTTGGATGACGGGGACTCAATCCGATTTCTCGATCTTGGTCCGAAATTCACTTCCGCCGACGGCACCATTGCCAAAGCCATCATGCCCGACCAATTGCACCTCTCCGCCGCCGGATACCAAATCTGGGTCGAAGGCATGAAACCGCTACTCGAAGAGATGATGAACGAAGAGTGAACTCTTCGTTCATTTCTCTTCGAAGTAACAAGTATCAGGTATCAAGTAACAAGTTGACCAATCTCCAATCCAACCCACTTACAGTTCAGTTTCCTGATTCCCTGAGTTCCAAATTAAATAACACAGGCTGACGGTTAAGTGTATTTCGTGGGCCAAACCAGCAAGCTGACGCTCTCAGTTCTTCCATCCTCTTTATTATGCCTTATCTCGGCGAAACCAACCTCCTCTCAATCCTTCACGAAGCCGCCCCCGGGCTCTATCTCGACGGCGAGGACATGGGGCAAATTCTGCTGCCCAAACGCTACGCCACCCCTCTGATGGTCCCGGGCGGTGCGATCGACGTGTTCCTCTATCGAGATTCCGAGGATCGAGTAATCGCCACCACGGATAAACCCTTCGCCAAAGTGGGCCAATTCGCCGCCTTGGAGGTCGTCAGCATCAACCAACAAATGGGCGCGTTTCTCAACTGGGGCTTGGCGAAAGATCTACTACTCCCGAACCGGGAATGGGCGGGCACGGTCAAAGTCGGCGAGAAGGTCGTCGTGCTCGTGCGCCTCGATGAACGCACCAATCGCATCGTCGCCACCGCCCGCGTCGATCGCCATCTGGATCGCACCGAAGCGGAATACGACCGCGGCGAGTCCGTGGATCTGATTATCTTCGGAGAGACTCCTTTGGGCTACAAAGCCATCGTTGATCAATCCCACATTGGCCTACTTTACCGCACCGATCTACCAGCCCCCCTTCCGATCGGAAGTGAGCTGACGGGTTTCATTGGTCGCGAACGTCCCGACGGCAAAATCGATCTTACCGTGCACGATTCCGGCTACGAACGCATCGAACCGCTGCGGGATAAAATCTTCGGCATGCTCAAACGAACCGAAGGCGGCTTCCTACCCTATCACGACAAGAGCCCACCCGGAGATATTCGGACCACGTTTGAAGTGAGTAAGAAGGCCTTCAAACAGGCGATCGGCGCCCTTTACCGTGAACGCTTGATCACCATCGATCCCGACGGAATCCGATTGGTCGAGAAAGAATCAACGACCGAATAGGCCCTTGACGCTGTTCAATACTTCACCGGCCTTCGCATCGATGCCGTAATTGCTCAGCACTCCGTTGAGAATCTGGACCTATTGATCGGACAAGTCCACTGTGCCGGAGAGCTTGGCCGCTTGCGCAGCCAGTCGGCCCAAATCGCCCGCCTGCAAGGCGCTTAAAACCGGGTTGATCAACGAAGGATCAAAACCTTGCTTCAAGGCCCACGCACTCACCATCCCCTTGGTCGCCTCAATCCCTGCCGCTGCTCCCGGGATTTGCTGAGCCATCACTGCCCACTCTTTCAACTGCCCTAACGCCTCAATCGGATCCTTGGAACTGAGCGAAGATTTCAGCCCACTGAGCTGACTCATCATCCCCGGCGACTCAGCGTCTGCCATTCCGGCCAAGTTGGTCAGCGCCGCAATGCTCAGTTGTCCCAGCTGATCCGCCGAAATTCCCGCCAGATCGGGCATCTTAATCTCAGACATCTTGGTTTCCACCAGGGCCGTTTGATTCATCACAGCCTCTTTAACGATCTCCGAGGCTTCATCACCGTTCTTAGGGCGATCGGGCATGGTTTGAGCGACTGCCTTCGAATCAGCAGTGGCCACGGACTCAGATCCGGACTACGCGTCCGAACCACCGCACCCGGTCAGGCCCAGTGCAATGATGGTCGAAGTGAGGAGAGGTAAGAAAATCTTCATGCCTCCCAGTCTTACCAATCTAGAGTGCATGGCAACGTTTCAGCCCAACCGAAGCCTGGGCCTAGCGACCAACGGAGAGATCGGGAGGTTTGAGTTCTACGCCGATGCTGCTAGGTTTCACGCATGCCTCACTTCAGACGGACCCCCATTCTGTTAGTTCTCGCTGCGCTGAGTCTAGCGACTACAGCCCTGAACGGCGCACATCCCGGCTACACCCAGTCGGACAATCCATCTCGCGATGCCACCGGCAAAATCTACTTCGAGCGTCCCATCGCGCACGTCATGGGCCATCAAGGGGCAAGTTGGCTCGAGCGTCCTGAGCGCGAGGAAGAAGAGAAACCCACCAAACTTCTCGAACTCTTCGAGCTGAAATCCGGCCAACATATCGCGGATATCGGGGTTGGCTCCGGTTATCATACGCGTCGCATCGCTCCTATCGTCGGAACATCCGGGCGGGTCTATGCCGTTGATATCCAACCGGAGATGTTGACCATTCTGAAACAGAACCTCGACGCCGAAGGCATCACCAATGTCACCCCCATACTGGGAGAAATTGAAGATACCAATCTATCTGCCGACCAAATTGACATGGCCTTCATGGTCGATGTTTACCACGAGTGCTCCCACCCCTACGAAATGATCCAATCGATCTGTGAGGCGCTGAAACCAGGGGGACGATTAATCCTGGTTGAATACCGCAAGGAGGACGACTGGGTGCCCATCAAGCCGCTCCACAAAATGACCGAAGCTCAAGCCCGACGCGAGATGGAGCCTCATCCCTTGAAGTGGGTAAAAACCGACAGCGACTCCCTCCCCTGGCAACACGTCATCGTCTTCGAAAAAACCGAGCCCACTCCGCGAAGTGCCAAGTAGCAAATCTGTGGTTTAAAAATAGAAAACTGCCGGCCAGTCCGGCTACTCACTACCCGCTACTCGCTCCTCACTACTTTCAAACTAACCCTACTCCTCCGCGATTACATCGCATGCCGCGAAGCCCGCGTGATCGTTTCCTAGCACCGCTGCCAACCGCGTCATCACTGGGTCCAATTTGTCCTGCAAGGTCCACGGAGGATTCAATACAATCATACCCGCCGCAGTCATACCACCGGTGCCATCAGGTTTCACCCCGAGTTCCCATCTCCGCACATCTCGAATCTCACTCTTCCTAATCTCCGCAACCATCTGATCGATCCGCGAACGCTCCACCACCGGATACCATAGGGCATAGGTTCCCGTCGGGAACTTCCGGTAAGCATCAGCCAATGTTTGAACGACCGTATCGTAATCCTCCTTCACCTCATAAGGGGGGTCGATCAATACAACCGCGCGACTGGACGGCGGGGGCACCTGTTTTATCAGTCCCTTGAACCCGTCGAACCGACGCACTTCGAAGCGGAGATCACCCGCCATCGTCTCAGTCAAGGTCTCACAGTCTCGCGAATGTAACTCGAACAGCTTACCGCTATCGCGACCACGGAGTAATGCTTGCGCGAAGATCGGAGACCCGGGATAGAAGTCCAAACCGCCGTCTGGATTCACTTCATCAATGACGGAAAAATACGTTTCCAATTCGGGAAATTCGCCCCGCTTCAATCGGCCCACTCCCTGCTCCCACTCATTGAGTTTGGATGCGTGCTCGGACCGCAAATC
This sequence comes from uncultured Verrucomicrobiota bacterium, assembly GCA_913058185.1. Taxonomy (GTDB): domain Bacteria; phylum Verrucomicrobiota; class Verrucomicrobiia; order Opitutales; family Opitutaceae; genus Actomonas. Next base: position 13,958 of record CAJXQX010000053.1, on the reverse strand, counting down.
GAAACATCCTGCACCCGCGTGGGTATCGATGTAGGTAATCGCCTTTCCCTTGAGGGTGGCGTAACGCAACAACTCGGTCAGAACGACGTGCTTGATCACGTCGCCGAAATTCCCGGCATGAAATGAGTGGCGATAACTAAGCACCTCGCCAACTCACCGGATTCCCCCCTCACCTCCAAGCACGAAACGCGCGCTTTGCGCGCGAAGTTCCAAGTATCAAACGCGCCAAGCGCGAAGTGACAAATCTCAAGTAACAAGTAACAAGATATCCAGAACCCAAGGTATGCTGACGGTTTTGTGTGTTTCGTGGGCCCATCTCAACGAGCGGATGGCCACATTCGGCTGTTCCCTAAGGCGCGACCTGCAGTGAGACGTCTACTTTGATGTCGTCCGAAATCAGTTTGTCCTTGGCTGCACCCAACAAGCCACCGGCCTGATAATTTACATCAAATTCCTGGCGATCAAAAGTAAAGCTACCGACGAGGCTCCAGCCCTTCATCGCGTCGCCCTTTATTTCCACGGGAATTCCAAAGTCCATCCGCACCCCGCGAATTTCGAGCATGCCCCTAAGCACCCCAGCCTCGTGGCGATTCATCGTGAATTTCGCGGTAGGGTGAGCACTCACATGAAAAAAATCTTCGTTCTTCAGATGGCCTGTCAATTTGTTACGCATCCGCCCTTCACCCATGTCGGTCACATTGATCGAATCCATGTCCAAAATGACCTCAAGGTGCTCAACCGAGCCATCCTCATTGATGCTGATTGTGGAAGACTTGGGGGTCAGTAATCCCGTATGAAACTTTACCGGTGTGCTACCCGTCCAACGGATGGTTTGATCAGTGACCTGGTAATCCTTGGCCACAACCGCGCCAGTGAGACCGGCAAGGAGAAGAATAAAAGAGATGGAGCGACGAATAATTGGAGTAAGCATAATGAGTAAAAATGAGGGTAAGTGGCTAGAAGGAAGCATAACCGCTCCTCGGCATCAAACGATCGGAGCAAATTCCCCCTCCTCCTATTCCGCGCCCCGAGCAAAACGACACTCACCAGTCAAAAACCACCAAGGGAATTTGGTCACAGAGAACACCGAGAAGGCACGGAGAGCACCGAGGTTGATTCAAACGAGGACTCCGCGCTTTCGTAATCGTTCTCGTTCTCGATGCAGTGCGTAGCTTTCTGTATTTTTCGTGTATTGACGGGCCATTCACTTCGTTCGTAGGCGTGGGCAAAACTCACAGGCCAACGGGCCTCACCCAACGCCGAGAAAGAGAAAGAGAATGAGTAAGAGACTGCCTTTTGTTACTGATACCTGCTACTTGGAACTTCGCGCCATACGCGCCTGTTACTTCGCGTCTTGCTTAGCTAGGAACTCCATTACGCGAACATCGTAAGCCTTGTAACGTCCCATCCACTCGGCGGAGAGGTCTTTTACGTTGGTCGGCCACATCGCGGCTGATCGCTCAAAAACATTCGCATCATAGGGATAGGCCTCCTGCACATGATCCAACGCGTTGATCGCCTGTAACCGGGCCAAAACATTCGAATTATTTAAGAGAACCTCATTCAACACCGGACGGGGGTCTTTCTTACCCAACCGCGCTAGGTGTTCCGCAGCGGCAATGCGCGTCGCATCGACCGGGCTACGCGTCAATCCCATGATGCGTTTCGTGATTTTCTCGTCCTCAGTTTTAATCACCATGCAATTGATCAGCGCCCAATACTGAATGATGGGATTCTTGGAGTTCAGTAACCGAGTCAGTTTCGGCAAAGCGGCCGCTTCGCTGTCCAAGAGGACATCTGCGGCCGCGATGATCTTCGCCAGTGGATACTGACCTTCGTCACGGGCAATATCGTGAGGTGACTTACCAGATCCACGGCTCCACTCCACCAACAACGCCTCGGGAACGAATCCACTGTCATAAATCCGCAGTAGATGAGCCCGATTGGCCTCCCGCATCCGCACCAGCACTTCGCGGTATTTGGGGTCTTTCGCGAGGTTGTTCACCTCGTCGGGATCCTTTTCGAGATCGAAGAGTTCTTCCAACGGCGCAGGTTCAAAAAAGGCGCTTTGCGCCGCGTTGGTTTTACCAGCCTGGAACAGCGCTTCCCATTCGGGCGCCACCGGGTTCTCCCAGATATAATTCACGTGCTGCCCGGAAGGCAGATAAGCGAGGTAGTTGCGGATATAGTTGAAATGACCGTCCGTCACCCCGCGTTTAAAGTCGATTCGCTCATCGGCGCGGGCGCGGAAGGTGTAAGCGTATTCGGGAGCAGCTCCGAGATTCTTACCGAGGAACGCGCGGCCTTGCATGTGTTCGGGAACTTTAGCTCCGGCCATATTGAGTAAAGTCGGCGCGAAATCCACGAAGCCGACGATCTCATCCGTCCGAGTGCCAGCGGCGTGGGGTGAAAGGTGGGCCCATTTCTCCGGGATACGAATCACCAAGGGAACGTGCGTGCCACTGTCGTAAACGAAACGTTTGCTACGCGGCATGATGCCGCCGTGGTCGCCGTAATAAAAAACAATAGTATCGTCCGCTAACCCGGCATCATCCAGCTCGTGCAGTCGATCCGCGACAAACTGATCCATGTCGTTGATGCGAGAGTAGTAGGTCGCGATCCGCTCACGCGCGTGCTGGGTATCCGGGATGTAGGCCGGCACCCTCACCTGCTCCAGAGGGATACCAAACTTCCCATCATACTTCTTCGGATGGAGCGCACTTTCGTGGGTGATGTTGGTGTTGAAGATCGCGAAAAAAGGTTTCCCGTCAGGCCGATTTTTCCAGTGAGCTTTGTTACTGCTCTCCGCCCAACCCGGCGTGTTCTGATCGATGTTGTAGTCCTTTTTGCTGTTATTGGTCGTGTAGTAGCCCGCATCGCTCAGGTATTGCGGATAAATCTGAATGTGGGACGGCAACGGCGCCTGACTACGCATGTGCTCTCCGCCCACGGACGGTGGATACATGCCGAGAATGAGGGTGGTGCGCGCCGGGCCGCATACGGCCGCATTAGAGTATGCCTTTTCGTAGAGCACTCCGTCCCGCGCCAATCGATCAATCGTTGGCGTCATGCCGTGCGGATCGCCGTAACAACCGATGTAATCCGGGCTGTTATCTTCACTCACGATCCAAAGAATATTAGGACGATTGGCGGCTATCAAAACGACTGCGGAGACCAAGAAAAGTGCAAATGCACGCAAGGGTGTAGCTAGATTCATAGGGGTGTTAATCAAAGATCTAGTGAGCCGATCTCCGGACCGCAAGCGGACTACCGCCTCAAAGAATCATTATCTTTCTCCTAATCCGTCACTGTCCCTCTTCTTCTCCCCCTCTCTATCAACCCGGTTCTCATCTTCGCTCACCGGCGCCCCGACCACGCACCGTTCCTTGCACCGGTCCGGACTTGGGGTAAAAGTCACGATCGATGCGTTGGTCAAAACCTCACCTCCTCCCCATTGCGGCTACCCTAATTGCGCTGAGTTACGGATCAACAACCCAAGCGGAAGTTCCAGCGGTGCCGCCTCCGGCTTCAGCCTACATTATGAAACTAGCCGTTTCGCCCGACGATGCCGGCCTCATCTACGCCGCGACCAACGGCGGCGGACTGTATCGCTCCACTGATGGTGGAGATTTTTGGTCAGATATCAGCCCCCGCCCCGACCTGCGCTACTACAACATTGTGGTGCTCGATCCATCCGACGCGTCGCACCTTTTCGCGGGCGGACGCGAATCAGGACTGTGGGAATCAATCAATGGCGGTGACTCGTGGCAACTGGCGGCGATGCCAGACCACAGTATTCTCAGCCTCGCCATCGACCCGACGGACTCCGAGCGACTCTTCGTGCTCACCCCCAACGGCGTGCATCGCAGCACCACCGGTGGCGCCGGACCCTGGACCCACGTCTTCGATTATCCCCAATTCGTCGCCAACCACAACGTGCCTTGGCCCGATCCGGATTGGCCAAAACAATTCGGCCGCTTTCAACACCTCACACTCGCCCCCCACCATCCCAAAACCCTTTTTCTCGGTGGCCGCTGGGAAGGTGGTTATCACCGGAGCGACGATGGGGGTGACACGTGGCGGCACGAATCTATCGGCCCCATCTTTCGACGCGGAGATCGCGTCGTGCCCGATCCAGTTACCCCCGGCCTCTTGTATGCTGAAACGCATCATCAAGGCATGTTTAAGTCCTACAACAACGGACAGAGCTGGGTCTCTTCGAGCCACGGAATTGCACCCCAAAAACGCACGCCCCACTATGGAGCGGTATTAATCAGCGGTTCCGCCTTCGACCCTAAAGATCCCAACGTTATTTACGCCGGCAGTGACTATTCAAATTGGAAGACCACCGACGCCGGCGCGACGTGGCATGAAGTAGGCCAATCTCTCACCTGTGAATTCGCCCGCAGTTTTCTGGTCACCCCAAACGCCGTCTTCGCCGGAACCAACGTGGGGATCTATCGCTCAATCGACGGCGGGGTAACTTGGGAGACCTGCAATCGAGGCTTACTCCCGCGCACCCTGCTCGCAACCACCTCCGGCACCGTGAACGGCGAAGACTGGGAATGGGCAATCTGCACCGGCCGGCCCGCCGTCTACCGCCGTTCGACCAACCCAGCATCCGATTGGGTATCCGTTTCCTGGCTACTCTACGAATCCGCTTCCGCGATTCGATTCGAGGCCGACACCGAGACTCTCGTGATCGACACCCCCAACGGCGAACGCCGCAGCACCAATGGTGGCCTACGCTGGGATGTCGCTCCGACCATCTATACGGAGTCGCCGATCATTGATCCCGCTCCCCCACTTTTCCGAGCCGCATCTCCGAGCGACCACAACCGTCACCACTCGATCGCAATCCACGGTGCCCCGAGGCCGAACGACTCCATCGTGGAGCACATGTATCAGCGCCCACCCTATGTCTATCTGGCAATAACGACTCCGTCTTACCCCGAGGACGGTAGTGTCCCCCTCTGGACGGGGCACTGGGACGATCAACTATCGGACAATATTATCGTTCCCACCGCCCTCCTTGAAGCAGAGGGTCAAAAAATACTTAGCGTCGAAATTCGTGACTTCCACTACGGCACCCGTGTAGGCAAGACGCCAATAAACCCAACCGGTGCCACTATCATAAAAGTATCCCGGTAGCGCTAAAATCGTCTCCGCTCTCATCCTTAATTCAACGGTCGACCAGCATGGGACTCGCGCCCCTGAAGTCGTGCGAATTAACTCGTCTTATTCTAGACGGTTTCAATTCGAGTCGTCCGTGTAACCCTTCTCTTTCCACTCTCTGTTTTCTTGTCTCAATTTACCGATGAAAATCGAACACATCGCCTACAACGTAGCTGATCCCGTGGCTGTCGCCGCCTGGTATTGCACCCACCTCGGACTCAAGGTGGTCCGTCACAAACCCGAGCCTTGTCAGTGCCACTTTCTCGCCGACGATGAAACGACCGTGTTGGAGATCTACTGCAATCCGTCGGATGAAGTTCCTAACTACGCCAACTGGAACCCCCTGCTCTTCCACCTCGCGTTCACCAGCGAAGATCCAACGGTTGATTCTGCTCGTCTGATCGCTGCTGGAGCCACCGCCGTCAGCAATGACCAACTCGCCGACGGTTCTCACCTCGTCATGCTGCGTGACCCGTGGGGCTTGGCCTTGCAGCTCTGCAAACGAGCGACGTCTCTGCTTGCCTAACAAGGTAGGAATTCCGGCGAATCAGAATTTCAGTTAGCGGAGACCACAAAGAAAGGACCGAGGACAGAGAGGGTGATTAGTCCCCAAATTACTCCTCCTAAATCTCTTTGTTTCCTCTGTGACGAAAACCCGCGGGGGTTAGCCAGGTTATTACTGTAAGAATCCGTCGGGAATCCACGGGCTACCGCGCCATCGCTTTGAATTCTTCGGTCGACTCAAACGCCATCCGTTGCAGGTAGCGTTTGGTTTTATCGTCAAATACCACGGTGAGTTCACCGCCATCCGGATCCTTCCCATCTTTGACTTTGTTTTCGGTCACCGAATTGTAAGCAAACCCCTCCGAACTTTCTCCCGTCAGAGCCGCGTAGAAGATATTAGAAGTCAGGAACGCGCAGGTCTGATTCAGATGACCGTCATTCACATAACGGAAAAGCAGGTCCGTGCCTCCCGCCTGGATGTTCTTGATCGCCAGCGGCACCGATACCACCGCCGCGGGTTTGATTCGTTTCACTAACTCCAACCCAATCGCCACATCCCGATCGGCAGATTCGAGATTAAATGGTCCCTCTACTGGCTCCTGATTTTGAGTTTCGGGTGACGTCATATAGAGGATGACTTTGGCACCGTTCGCCTGAGCGATCCGCGCCAAGCGGGTCGCGTATTTAGCATAAGCCTGATCCGGATCAGACGACACATCCCGCCAACTTTGGAGCACGACGTAATCCCACTGCTGACGTGGGTTTTCATCCAACAACGCTTCGTGATTCTTAATCGCCGACCGGATTTGCTTGTGGATATCAGCAAACTTCATCTGCCCCGGCTTGGTGCCCAGCGATGCCCAGTGCCTCGTCCACTCCGCCGGATCCGGTGCTTCGTCCGACTCCAAGAGACGTTTCATCGTCTCGATTCGCTCCCGAATTTCGGCATCGGAAATTGAAGCCTGCTCGATAAACGACTGACTGAAATAATACGTCGAATGTTTGAACATGTTCTGTCCGCCATAGATCACGCGCGACATCTGGTAATCCTTCGATGAGTCGCCCTCCTCCATCACCCGCTCAACGAGATCGGGCTGATTATGTCGATTGGTGTAACTGTTACCAATGAACAATACGTTCACCTCCTTCGCATCGACTGCGGAAACCACTAAAGCCAAACAAACCGCAAACATCCTCGGGGCACTAAGAAGTCGTATCATTCCAACACCCTAAAGGGCCTCGCTGCTATTCCAAGAGCACAATCCGAACACTACCCATCGACGAATAACCGATTCCATTTCCTCCGCCGTCCCGGCAGCCAAACCCAGCGGCGGGCGAACTGACGCGCGAGCTGATCAAGTTCTAATCCGAGTTTTGCGGAAGGTGCCGTTGCAGGAGAGCCTTGGCATATGCTTGATCGACCTGAACCCATTTGGCGGCTTCGAGGGGTTCGGCCTCCAACATCGGTTGAAATGTTACCGCGAATTCCTCGAAGGCCTTGAATCCCGCGCCAATGAACTTGGTTTCCTTCTCCGAAACCACCGCGAACTGCAGCTCTTTGAGATCGTTCTGGCCGGAGCCCACCCCCGCGAAGAGTAGATCCCCCTCGGGGATACTTTTATCGCCCATGCGCATGCTCACTTTAAATAGCTCCAGGAGCCGGTCATCCAGGCCCATCTCGAGCACGTGGGTTTTCTCCACCAAATGATTCCGCGAATTAACGAGCCGCAGATGGTATTCATCGAGAAAGTCCCCAGCCATGAGACCACGGATATCGGCGTCTTCGCCATTCAGCCAGACCATGAATTTCTTGTCCGGATCGTGATAAAGGACGGGATAGTTCACCTCACTCGACTCACTACACGATTCGCACGTGAACCGATTCAACGAACCATTACGCAGCTCGTTCTTTTTCTCCGGGTTCAGAGAAACGTTGATGGAACTCCACGTGGTGAATTCCTGCTCCCGCCCACAACTCGGGCACTTAATTGAAATAGAAGAAGATTGGCTCATAGCGTGGTTGAGGGGATGCCGGACGGCATCCCCCCAACCACGAAGTAACAAGTAACAAGTATCAAGAACCGTCAGCACGTAACAACCGATCCGAATTCCCCATCAGAGTCGCCCACCGGGGTCGGGTCGTAGACGCATTGCTTCAGCAATTTAGTCACGACCCGAACCCGTCCCCTGCGGCTCACGCCCGCGAAGTAACAAGACATCCCGGAACTCATACCGTGCTGACAGCTTCGCTCTCTCTGTTTCCTTCTGTAAAACACAACAGGCTGACGCTAGCGCCTTAGCGTCTTTGCGTGAGTAATCCTCGTGCAGACGGGCCGTCGCAGTGCGCCGCTGATTTCTACTCGCTACCCACTACCCGCTACTCACTACTAGCTACTTCCCAGCCCATTGAAACTCGATCGCCTTCTCGCCAAACACCAGCACATGGGCCGCACGCGCGCCCGGGAATCGGTCATGGCGAGACGCGTGAAGATAAACGATCGGGTCGCCAAGCAACACGACGAAGAGATCGACCGCTTTGCCCAAGTCACCCTTGACGATACCATCGTCCAACCAATCAGCCGCCGCCTCTGTCTCATGCTGCACAAACCCATCGGCGTGCTCAGTGCGACAAATGACAACAAGCACTCGACCGTAATCGACCTGATCGACGACCCCGACAAGGAAACGCTGCACCTCGTCGGCCGCTTGGATATCAATACCTCGGGCCTCGTCCTCCTCACCAACGACGGCCGTTGGTCCAAGACACTGATGCACCCTTACAAAAAGGTGCCCAAGGTCTACCACGTGACCACCAAGGAGCCGATCCCTCCTGACGCTCCGACGAGATTCACCGCCGGTTTCTATTTCCAAACCGAAGACATCACCACCCAACCCGCCGGGTTAGAGATCCTCACGACAACCACCGCTCGAGTGACGTTACACGAGGGTCGCTACCGCCAAGTCCGTCGTATGTTCCATCGGGTCGGCTGCCAAGTCACCGCCCTCCACCGCGAGAGCATCGGCGACATTCAATTGCCCTCCGACTTGGTCCCCGGCGCGTGGCGATCGCTTTGATTTGTCTTCGGGCTTCCGGAAACACTCAGATGTATCCGCGCGTAGTTTCAGCGCTTTCCGCTACGTCCTGCTACTTCGAGAGCACTCAGGAAATCCTGAAGATCGCGTATCTCCATCCGGGTATTTCAGTTTTTAGGATTTTAACTTCTCAGTTCTCACGACTATACTAAAATACCCTTCAGTGATCTTAGTTTGAACCCCAATATGCAAAGCCTGCCTTCTGTTCAGCGCCGCGCCCTTTTCTCTAGCAGTTTTACTCCGGTGCGTCGATTGCTCGGCGCCTTGCTTTCCTTTTTGTGGATCTCGCCGACTGCCTCATCGCAGGATTTGACGAAGGGCGCCGACATCTATGCCACCTACTGCTCCGCATGCCACGGCGCGAATCTAGAGGGCGGGCAGTTTTCGGGTTTTCTGGACGGAGTTTGGCACCACGGTTCAGACCAAATTTATCAAATTCAAAATATTAAAAACGGCATTCCTGATACGGAGATGATCGCCTGGGGCGAGGTCCTCAGCGACGGCCAAATCGGTGAGGTCCTCAGCTAAATCCTCAAAAAAGAGAAGCAGATGGGGGTCATACCACCGCCCCGGGGGCGTTCCGAAACCGAGCATTACAAGATCAAGGTCGAAGTCCTCGCCGAGGGCTTGGATCGACCTTGGGGAATTGAATTTCTGGATGAGCGGACAGCCTTGTTTTCTGAACTCGGCGGTCAACTTCGACTGATGATTGATGGCAAGGTGCTCCCGGCGCCCATAACCGGTTTAACCGAACCGCCCTCTGCAGTCTCTAAACTATGGAACCAGATTGGGTTCTTGGATGTGGCGCTACATCCCCGTTACAAGGAGAACGGCTGGATCTACCTCTCTTATGTTCATGAAGGGGGCAATCTCCCAACGGTCGAAGGTAAACAGGCTTGTTCGACCCGTATCATCCGTGGCCGAATCCGTAATCACGCGTGGATCGATGAGGAAGTGATCTATGATCCCCGACCGGAGGACTACACATCAATCGCCGGTCATTTCGGCGGACGGATGGTTTTTGATGAGGAGGAGAACCTCCATTTCTCGATTGGCGACCGGCAGAGGATGCTGAATGCCCAGAACCTATCCCGGCCGGAAGGCAAATTCCACCGCCTTCACGACGACGGTCGACCCGTGGCTGACACCCCCTACAATGCATTGGAGAGTGAGGGCGTCCTGACCTCGGTGTTCGCTTACGGATCACGCAACGCTCAAGGCATGGCGATTCATCCTGAAACCCGTGAAATGTGGGCCGCGGAGCACGGCCCAATGGGTGGCGATGAGATCAATGTCATCGAGGCCGGCGCCAACTACGGCTGGCCAATTGTTACCAAAGGATTGGACCTCGATGGGTCGGTCCAGACTCCCTACAAATCTCTTCCCGGAATGGTGGATCCGATTCACTATTGGGATCCCTCTCCCGGTATCTGCGGAATCGAGTTTGTCGACAGTCCCTTGTTCCCCGCCTGGAAAAACAATCTTCTCGTCGCGACGCTGAAGCATCAGCTCATTTACCGGCTTGTGCTGGATGGTCACAAGGTCGTGAAAGAAGAAGTCATTCTCCGCGAATCCGGCCGCATCCGTGACATCAAGACCGCCCCTGACGGCTCCCTCTATGTTCTCACTGACAGACGCGGCATGATCCTACGACTGACTCCGGAAATTGACGAATAAACGTATTTCATTACCAACAACGCCATGAAAGTTCAGCTCCTTCTCACCACCCTGCTCCTCACTGCGCCCTTCGCCGGAAACGCAGCTGACCCAACGAGCGACAACCGAATCGAATCCTTGTTCGGCAAAGACAATCTCGTCGCCTGGTGCATTGTCCCATTTGACAAATATGAACCGAAGCCCGGAGGCGCGGGCAACGTTACTCAACGAACTCGGATTGTCCCGCTGCGCCTACGACTGGCGCGCGGAACATGTGCCTCATTTCGAGGAAGAAATTCTCCAATACAAGCAGCACGACATCGAATTCACCGCCTTCTGGGGTTCGCACGACAAAGCATTCACGCTCTTCAAAAAATACGAGCTCTCCCCGCAAATCTGGAAAACCCTCGCCGCGCCCAAAACCGGAACACATGAAGAAAAGATGGCAGCCGCGGTAAAACAAATCCTGCCGTTGGTCGAACAGACTCGAGAGATGGGTAGTAAACTGGGCTTATACAATCATGGCGGCTGGGCTGGCGAACCCACGAACATGGCTGCGGTCTGCAAGATCCTGAGGGAGGAGCACAACGCCGGACACGTCGGTATTATCTACAATTTCCATCACGGCCACGGCGACATCACCCAGTTCGAACAAGCCTTCCAAACCATGCTTCCCTACCTGCATTGCGTGAACCTCAACGGTGTGACCGACCCGGCCACGCTCACCGCTGCGACCAAGATCATACCGCTTGGATCCGGCGTTCACGAAAGCGCCATGATGCAGGTGGTCCTCGACAGCGACTTCGAAGGTCCCATCGGCATTCTTGGTCACATCAAAGAGCAAGACGTTAAGGTGAGTCTGCAAAACAACCTGAGCGGACTGCAGGATATAAAGCGGCAATTGCGGACGAACCCATAGACTAGCTGCCCGGAAGCGTAAGCCCTTTTGTTAGTCTATTTCGTCACAATCCCTCTAGGTTGATATTAGGCGCTCCCCTTTACTGCCCTCATCGTATTCAAAATGTGGCAACAGCGCCCTTTGCTCGATCAACCAGCCGAGGCCTATTCACAAGGTATACTGGGGAATCTTCATCCACTCGCCCCCCTTCAGAGCCGACTGGTGGGCAATGACACCCGACAGGGTCATATTTAAAGCATCACCAATACCCACAATCGGTTCCTTGTCTAACAAAATGGATTCGATGAAATTATTTGTTAAGTGCCCATGAGACCCACCATGGCCTCCCCCGCCTACTCCGGGTGGTAAAGCCGGACGACGACCATCAATCTTAGGGTCGTGGGGCTTTTGGCCATAGACGCGTCCCTTTTCCCCATGGGCATCCTTCATGTCCCAGGCGACCACCATCCGCGAAATCCCGCCATCACTGGTGCGATACATCGCGACTTCGGTGCCAAAGGAATTTTGGTAGGGGTTGTTCTCTTTCTGAAATCCCTCATAGAGGCTCTTCGTTCCCAGGCATGACACTTCCATAAAACGCCCACCGGTGATGGACGTATAATAGGCCGCCGAATGGGTGGGATACCACATCGGCACCAAACCTCTCCGCCACCCCATCAAATCGATTTTCCCATTTTTCGGATTATAGCCCGTCAGTCCCTTGCCAAAGTCATGGTAATATTCCCCTTCGGAATAAATCACCTGCCCCAGAGCGCCCGCCTGATACTGAACTCGCTTCTCATAAAGATCCTGATGAAAGGCCGAGGTTTCATTCATCATATACTTCATGCCGCTCTGTTTGACGGCATTGAATAACGCTTCCGCTTCGCCTTCCGCCTCAAATCCAAATACCGCGGGCACCGCCGAAACAACATGCTTGCCGTGATTGAGAGCCATGATGGCCAAACGAGCATGACTCGGCGCATCGGTCGCAATGTAGATCGCTTCGATACTCTTGTCCTTGATCATTTCTTCACAGGACGGGTAGGTCTTCTTCGCCCCCACTGCCTTGGCTAGAACCGCACACCGTCCGGGATCGAGGTCGGTGGCTGCCACCACCTCAACGTTGGGATGGTTCTGATAAAAGAAGAGCGCGCCAAATCGACAAAGGCCGTATCCCGCGATGCCCACGCGGATCTTGCGATCAGAGACCGGCTGCCAGTCTTGGGCCGCATTCGCGTCATCCTGATTTTTTTCAAAACCTGGGATGATATTCCCATCAGCATCTCGAGGGGCCGCTTGGCCGCCGGCCAATCCCGCCATGCCGAGAAAGGCTCCCGCGCCCCCCATGCCGTGCAGGAACCCTCGGCGCGACATTCCGGCTGGTTTCGGGTTCCCATTTTCGCTGCTTGGTTCGTCGTCGTTCATGATTCTTTCGTGTTCGGTTTTGTAAGATCGGTTCCTCTTTAACCCCGCCCTCCGATTTCCGCGTTACTAGAGTTTCAGTTTTTTAGTTTTCGGCCTCTCCATCTTTCAGCTTTTCAGTTTTCAGCATTTCAGTTTTTCAATCCCCCACTTCGCGCGCCGCATTGATCGTCTCCTTAATCCAAGGGTCCGCCAGATCTCGAAAGTCCGGCACCCGATGAAACGTGATCAAGTTCCCATTATGGGCCGTCTTCGCATGAGCATCACCGGAACGACTGAGTATCACCAAATCCTCTCCTTCAATGACCAGAGTCGCATAATGTCGCGACGCCTGCTCGACCTCCCCGACTGCCACGATCCCTGCAAAACACCAGTCCATCATATTGCGCGAATAATGCAGCTACATCCGGCGCCGTTCATTGTCTGCCAAGCTATACCGATTGTCCGGCAAAAGCTCTGGCCGCCGCATGCTGTCCGTCGCCTGAGTGCTGAGTAGCCAATAGAGTTTTCCCCGCTCATCGTAGACGACGTGAAACCGTATCTGCCCCCCGGGGAGCGGCACATACACCACCGTCTTTCCGGAAGGTGCGGTTTCGAGCTCCAGCTTCATTGAACCTTCTCCGGGCTTAGGCCCCGCTTCCACCACCTTGGCGATCGCGGCATACCCCATGCTCCCAGTATGCGCCCGCATCCACAAGTGAAACGTTCGACCCGTCGGATCATACCAAAAGTGTCCCGGATCGGAGAACTGCACCACGTTAGCCTCCAACCATCCCGGTGGCGCCATATCCCGATGGGGGGCCAACTTCACCCCCGCTGCGGGCACATACGGATAGAACGGAATCCCCACCAAGTCGACCCGGGTCAAATCAACCGCCTCGTTGAACTGGGGCGCCTCCGCGAAGGTCCAAGACTCCCGCTTCGTTAAATCATCCCCAATCTTCGCCCGCATCAAAACAGGCGCCAACTCACCCACATACCAGTGCTCGATCACCTGAGTCACCCGCTGCTCCATCACCAGATAAACACATCCGTTCGCATACCACACATTGCTGGGCGCTTGATGCCATTTCTGCCCGGAGGTCAACGCCACCGGTTTCGTCCAAGTCCGCCCGTTGTAGTCAGACCGCGCGATCATCAGATCCCCCGCCTACCCCAATATCTGTCTCTTATACACATCTGACGCTGCCGACGACTCCTTACGTGT
>CAJXQX010000052.1 GCA_913058185.1 uncultured Verrucomicrobiota bacterium | reverse complement strand
TAAAGCACGATCGTATTGTCGTCCACCTCCAGCTCTTTCAGCAGCTCCACCAATCTGCCCACATTTGCATCAATGTTTTCACACAGCGCATACATTGCCCGATCGAAATAGCTCTCCACCTCGGTATTATGCACCCATCGCTTCCAGTCATCCGCTGGCACGCTCGCGGGAGTGTGGGGCGTATTGAAAGGCACATAGCAGAAGAAAGGCTGATTTTTATCGGTGTTTTCGCGGATGAATTTCTCGGCGTGATCCGTGATGACATCCGCAATGAAGCCCTGGGTCGGATACTCCTCTCCGTTTCTCTCCAGCACGGGATCATAGTAGTCGTTCCAGTGTCCGGAGCAAAATCCGACAAACTCCTCGAACCCTTGCGCATTCGGATGGTGCGGCCACTGCGAGCCGTTGTGCCATTTTCCGAAACCTCCAGTCGCGTAGCCCGCCTCGTCCCTGAGCAATTCAGCGATGGTGACTTCATCACTCCGCATGTTTTCTTCGCCTCGAGTCACCCCAAAAACTCCGCTTCGGGAGGGCGCTCTTCCGGTCAGTAAAGCGGCCCGGGTTGGAGCGCATGATGGTTCGACGAAAAATCGGTCGAATCGGGCGCCTTCGGCCGCCAACCGATCGATGTTCGGGGTCTGAATCCAGGGGTTTCCGTGGCTGCTCAAATCTCCATATCCCTGATCATCGCTGACGATCAGGACAATGTTGGGCGGACTCGCCCCATGCACCTGAGTCAGGACTCCGGCTACGATTACTAGGGCGGAAAAGAAGGATTTTGTCTTCATGGTTTTCTCCTAAATTTCACAGTCGTTCGAAAATCAGTGCCTTGATATTGGGCATTTCCACTCCAGGCATCTTTACCGCTCTGAGTTCCAGGGAATGAGTTCCTTCAGCCAATACCAGTTCGCCCGCATCCAGATCTCGCCACTCCCGAGATAAATAGGCGCCTTGAGTTTTAATCACCTGTTCCGCTGCGCCATGCGGCGCGCTCACCCAGGAATCCTGAATAGGAATGTCAAGCGACGCGCTTCCCGCGCTGAGGCGAAATACCGAGCCTACTGCATCCTCGGGGCAGGCATACCGAAGTCGAACCCGATACCGTCCACCCGCTAGCACCTTGATCGGACGGGCCGCGTAGGCTTCGGGATTTGACCAACGTTCAATCCACTGATGGGCGAATCCCTTTTTTCCACTGTAATTAATCCCTTCGTCTATTCCCGGGAAGATATCCATTTCGTGCGCCTTCAATGTAACCGTAGGCCACTCCTCATAGCCGATCGGTAACGGCAAAAGCACGGGCGCCTCGTCCGTCGCTTGCGCCTCCCAACCCCGGTAATTTTCGACGAGCTCGGCGTGGAATTGGGGCTGCGCTTTCGCCAGATTATTCTTCTGGCCAGGATCCTCCCAAAGATCGTGCAACATCGTTTCGGTCGCCCGGTAGCGGCTTGTCCGGATCGACCAACTCTCCGGCTTGCGCCAAACAAACAAGTTCCGCTCCGGCATCTCGAAATCATCTTGTCCGTAGAGAAGCGGCGTCACGTCCATCCCGTCCAACGGCAGCGTCTTGCCTTCCAGGTTCTCTATCCCCGCGATTCGGGAAAGCGTCGGCAGCAAATCGATATGGGCCACATTCGGCTTTACCATCAGGCCTGCCTGGATCCGCTCCGGCCAACGGACGAAAAGTGGCACCCTCACGCCGCCTTCGTGGACCGTGGCTTTCCGCCCCAGCATGCCGCCATTGAAGCGAGCGCTATTCGGGCCGTTGTCGGTCAGGAAGATGAATACCGTGTCGTCCAGAATCTCCAGCTCTTCCAGCTTAGCGAGCAAACGCCCCATATTGTCATCCACATTTTCGACCAGAGCATACATCGCCCGGTTGAAGGGATCTTCGACGTCCGTCCGATCTGCCCACTGCCTCCATTTGTCCACGGGCACACTCGCTGGTGTGTGCGGCGTGTTGTAAGGAACATAACAGAAGAAAGGGCGCTCGTCCGCCTCGTGCTCGCGTTCGATAAATTCAATCGCGTAGTCGGTAATGATATCGGCGATAAATCCATGCGCCTGAAAAGAGGTGCCGTTTCGTTCCAGGATCGGATCGAAATAATCGTTCCAATGCCCGCCGCAGAATCCCACGAATTCGTCAAAGCCCTGCGCGTTGGGATGGTAAGGCCAGTTGCCGCCGTTGTGCCACTTGCCAAAACATCCCGTGGCATATCCGGCATCACGCAAGAGTTCGGCGATGGTCACTTCCTCGCCCCGCATAAATTCATAGCCGCGCGTTACACCTGTCACTCCGGTGCGAGTCGGGAAGCGACCGGACAATAGTGCGGCTCGCGTAGGAGCGCACGACGGCTGCACGAAAAACCTATCGAACTGCGCTCCCTCATTCGCGATACGGTCCATGTTCGGGGTTTTGATCCACGGGTTCCCGTGGAGTGATAAATCCCCATAACCCTGATCGTCCGTCATCACCATTACGATGTTGGGACCCGCGGCAAACACCCCTGCCGTCAGGAGCAAATAGGAGAGAAAGTATTTATATAGAGTGAAAGGCATTCGTCAGTTTTCAGTTAAATTGATTCAACATTCCATTTAGTTGGGCTTTCATCTCGGTGAGCCGGGTCTTCTGTTCCGGGTGATTTACCAGATTCTTCAACTCGTTCGGGTCGGCCTCCAGATCATACAACTCATCATAACCAAAAGGATCACCCTGGGTGTCGGCTATGAGGTAGTGAATATATTTCCATCGATCCGTGCGGACCGCCTTCCAGGTCGGGGTTTTGGCCGCGACTTTTTCGTGATAGTATTCGGCCAGAAACGCCTTCCGCCAGTTCGCGTTAGTATCCTGCAACAGGGGAACGAGGGATTCACCGTGCATCGGGATGACCGATTCCACTCCCGCGAGATCCAATAATGTGGGTGCCACATCGATGTTTAATATCAGTTCATCACGATTACTTCCCGGCGCGATCAGCTTGGGATATCGGATGAAAAACGGAACTCTCAAAGCTTCATCATAGGGCATGCGCTTGCCGTTGAAACTTCCGTGTTCGCCCATGAAGAAGCCATTATCGCTGGTGTAGATGAAGATCGTATTATCAAGTTCGCCCGTGCTCTCAAGAGCGGCTAAAAGCTGACCGACGCCTTCATCGACCGCAGCCAGACAGCGAAGTTGATCGCGAACGATCGACTGAGGATCGCGTCCGCGCCCGCGTCTGGGTTCAGCGGGTTCCGGGCCGATGCCTTCCATTTTCGAGCGGTCGAGCTTGGGGCGCTTTCGCGTCAATACCGGCTTGCCGGCCAGATCCGCCTCGTTGCGTGGCGGCACTTGGAATTCATAGTCGGAATAGAGCTCCTCGTGTCGCTGGGAGGGAAGAAAGGGATTATGAACGGCTTTGTGTCCTAGGTATAAACAAAACGGCTTGTCGTGAGGTTGATTAACAAACTCAACCGCGCGACGGTTTAGGTAGTCGGTCATGTTGCCGCGCAACTGTCGCCGGGTGCCGTTGTCGTTGATGACACCATCGATATAGATGCCCTGGCCTTTGAAGCTGATCCAACTGTCAAATCCCGGTCGTCGCGAATCGTCCAACCCCATGTGCCACTTGCCGATGTAGGCGGTCTCATATCCCTGTTCGCGAAGCTGTCGCGGAAAGGTCATCAGGGTGTGGCTGATGACGTCGATGCCCAGCTTGTCGTTGTTGAAGACCCGATGCGTGTGCGGGTAGAGCCCCGTTAGAAAACTGGCCCGACTCGGCGAACACAATGGGGTTGCCACAAAGAAATTATCGAAGGATGCCCCTTCTTGGGCGATGCGATCGATGTTAGGCGTTTTCAATACCGGATGTCCGGTATAACTGAGCTGATCCCAACGCTGGTCGTCGGTAATAATGAGCACGATATTGGGTCGGGAGTCGTCTGCAGCGAATAGGGCAGCACACCCCGTGAGGCCGATCAGGGGTAAAAGGTGGCGACACGTTGAGAACATGGGTTTGATCATATCACAGATTCCGGAAACCGTGCGACACTCTCTATGCTAAATACGACAATTGTAAGACCCAACACGCTGCACCGTAAGCGTTCTGCAGGGGAACTGCGTAAACTCACGAGGGAACGAGATGCCTGGCTCGCGCAAATCCCTTCGTGGGGGCTCTTTCACCGGATATTTGATGAAATTCCCGGCTACTACTTTTTCGCGAAAGATCGCCAGGGCCGCACCATGGTCACCAGTAAATCCATCCTGGATCGCTACCAAATGAAGCACGAAGAGGAGATGCTCGGTTTTACTGATTACGACATAAATCCGCAATCCATGGCGGAAGGTTATGCCCAAGATGACGAACGTCTGCTCAGCGGCGAAATGGATCGCATTCAGCATCTGGAACTTTGGTTTAACCGTCAGGGTATGCCCGATTGGTATATTGTTACCAAGCTCCCGGTGGTGGACCGCAAGATGCGTCCGATTGGCGTGATGGGGGTTCTTCGGCCGGCCGCGGAGCACGATGAAAAATTGCCGATTTTGGAAAACGTTGCTCAAGCCGTGATGATCATACGCAAGGATTTCCCTCGGAATGTATCCATGTTGGATCTGGCGGACTCGTGCGGGCAATCACTGCGAAGCCTGCAGCGCCGGTTTAAGGAAGCGTTTGGGATCAGCCCTCAGGAGTTCCTCATCAAGACGCGGGTTTCCGAAGCGATGAAACTCCTACTCGAAACCAATTTGACCGCCGCGCAGATTGCGGGCCGATGTGGTTTCGTGGATGCGAGTAATTTGTCCGATCATTTCAGGAAGAGGAGTGGGCTCACTCCCACTGAATACCGATCGCGGCGACTGCAACAGACGCGGTAGCCCTGCGGTGTCGATGGTCTTGGTGAACGCGTTACCCCGTTCCGGTCTCCAGCGGACTGTCGCGCCGGAGAATTTTAAAACAACGATGGGGACCCATCACTCCGCGGGTGAAAATCCCCTAAAACTTTTCCGGTTTGCTGCGCTGGGGCATACTGGGGGCGGGGAGTGAGGGCAGGGTCTTTGCCAGCCGTTTGATAATGGCGGTGCTACCGGGTTGGTCGGCGATGTTGTGGAATTCACGTGGATCGTTGAAATGGTCAAACAAGGCCTCTGCCTTGTCCGACTTGAGATAGCGATAACGTCCATCGCGCACCGCATGGTAATGCTCATTGTCGGAGGTCAGGATAGCCCGGTTGAGATCTGTCTCTGCTTCGATAATCGGGAGAAGATTCTGACCGTCGTTGTCTGCGTTGGCGGGGAGTCCGGCCAGCGCGAGCAGCGTGGGGTAAACATCCAACAAGCTCACCGCCGTATCGACCTCTTGCTTGTTCGCGCCGGGCTTCAAGATCAGTAAAGGCACGCGGGTGGATTCCTCCCAGAGGGTGAACTTTGAAAAATGGTCCTTCTCGCCCAAGTGCCAGCCGTGGTCTGACCAGATTACGACAATCGTGTTTTCCGCCAGCGGTGAAGCTTCCAAGCCTCGCAGGAGCCGACCCAGCTCAAAATCAGCGTAGGTGACACATGCCGCATAGCCACGACTGGGCCCCGGTTTGCCGACGTAGTCCTTATGTCGATCCCATCGATTGGCGAGTGAATCGGGGATGTTCTTCTTCCATCCGACTGGATTCGTTGCCGGGGTGATTTTGACGTCCTCATAGTGATCGTAAAATTCATCCGGAACAAACCAAGGCATATGCGGGCGATAGATCCCGACGGCGAGAAAGAGCGGTTTATCCTGCGGAGTCTCGAGCTGATCGATGGCCCAATTTACGACCTTATGGTCGCCCATATCCTCGAGCGGTTTACCGGTTCCGCCCCAATTGAAATTTCCTTCACCGCGGTCGGGCTTGATGTCTGGCATACTCGGAACCGGCAGTTGCTCCTCGAAGGACGGAAAAAAGTCTGCCCAACCCCGGGGAGATAAAAGTCCCTTGCGATTGAAATCATTCCCCTGATTGGCGTGATAGATTTTCCCTCCTCCCAGCGTCGTGTAGCCATGTTGTTGAAAATACTCTGGGAGCAGCAGGATGTCATCAAATCGTTCATTAGCCAGCCAGTCATGTCCGTTGGCGTAGACGCCGGTCGACGCGGGATGGAGCCCTGACATGATTGACGTGCGAGACGGATTGCATGACGGGGCATTGCAATGGGCGTTGGTGAACAGAATACCCCGATCTGCCAACGCGTCGAAGTTCGGGGTATCCACCTCGAACGGCGCACCGTCCAACTGGGTGGGACCCCAGTCATTAAAATCATCAATGGCGACGAAGAGGATGTTCGGCGCGTCTTTTCCGGGTTCTCCCGCAGTCAGGTGAGATGGCCCGCCAGCGCTCAAAACCAACAGAGAGCCGAGTGCCGAAAGGATGGGTTTTACCTTCATGATATTTTGAAATCGGCCGTGGGGGGAAATGTGATCTGTGGGAATGGCTGCCATACAATTGATGAACCGTGGAAGATTGTAGCATAGATCTGCAGGAACAAGCGACAGTCTCTATGCCAAAAGCGACGATGGTCCAAAGAGAGTGAACCCACCGGCCGACCCATGCGCGCTGAATGCCAGCGTCCAACCGGGATAGAAATACACATTGAGACAGTTCACGGTCCGCGATGCTCAGCCCAGTCAGCTCAACCGCAGGTTGATTCCTCGAATGGGGGAGAAGCCATTTCCTTTGGTCGCCCCATTTTTGAAATTACGAATTACGATTTCGGATTTTTGAATGTGCCGGGAGGCAGGATGGAGAAGGATGAATTTCGAGCACTACGCGCGAAATCGGCCCCGCGAAGGAGGAAGCAGGTTTGTGAGGACCGGCATGCGGAAGCAGAACGCTTCGTTAGGTGGCAGGCATGGAAATGCGTTGATCGTTCGTCAGTCGCTCGCTGACTGTTCGTCGATGCATGTGACGCTGGAATATGGAACCGAAGGACTGCCGTTGGACTTATCGGGTCTCGATGTGACGGTCGTCGCGCCCACCTTTTTGAAAGGCCTGGACGATGAAGCGAAGTCGTTTCGTGAGGCTATGGATTCACCCATCGGTTGCGAATCGGTAACGGGTCGCATCGGACCAGATGAATCGGTGGCGGTGGTGATTCCGGATATCACGCGGGCGTTGCCCAATGAACGGTTGTTGGGCTGTTTGTTTGCCGAGTTGGATCAGGTGTCGCCTGAGAATGTTGTGATTATCTCGGGCACCGGCACGCATCGGGAAAACACCGAGGAGGAGTGGATTCAGATGGTGGGTCCCGAGATTTTTCGCCGATACCGTTGCATTAATCATCGGGGTGGCGACTGGGATGCTATGACCGGGGTGGGCAAATCTCCGTTTGGTTATGACGTTCATTTTAACCGGGAGTATTGTGAGGCCGATCGCCGCATTTTGCTGGGGTTCATCGAACCCCATTTTATGGCGGGATTCTCCGGTGGCTACAAAGCGGCGTTTCCCGGGGTGACTTCGGTGGACGCGATCATGCGCTACACAGTGCGGAAAATATTCGTCATCCCAACAGCAGGTGGGGCGTGTTAGTCGATAGCCCGACGCAAGAGCATGTGCGGGCAGGTGGTGCGCCTCTTCCGGTCGATTTGTTGATCAATGTTACTCTGAACAATCGGCGAGAGATCACGCGCTATTTTGCGGGTGACCCGATTGCCGCTCATGAAGCCGGATGCGCCTTCTGTCGGGCCACGGCCATGGTGGAATGCGCGCAGGCATTCGATGTCGTGGTGACGAGCAACAGCGGATACCCGCTCGATCAGAATCTGTATCAAGCGGTAAAGGGGATGTCGGCCGCGTCAAAAATCACGCGCAAAGATGGACTCATCATCATGGCCGCGCGGTGTAACGATGGGTTTCCTGATCACGGAAATTTTAAGGAGTTTTTGTTCAGTCATGCCTCCGCGCAGGCGATGCTGGATCAGATTAATTCGCCGGGTTTTTGTAAGATGGACCAGTGGCAGGTGCAGATGTTTGCGCAGATCCTAAAACAGGCACGCGTCGCACTTTTTAGTGAACTGTCTCGGGCCGCGGTAACCCAAGCACATCTGGAACCCGTGGAGGATATTCGGGCCCGCCTCGATGAGGAAGCCGACCGTTTGGGACGACCGCTTCGTATTGCCGTGATGCCGGAGGGGCCGATGACCATTCCGTTCTTATCAGTTTAATTTCGCCCGTCGGGTCGGAGTGTGGAGGTAAGGCCCACTAAGATAACCAGGGCCAATGCACGCATGAGTGCGGAATCGAGCCACAAATGGTAGGGACGGACCGCTGGGCCTTCCGCGGCAGTGGAGTGGATGACATTTATTCCTAGACCATCAGCCAGAAGCCGGACGGCCCAGCGGTCCGTCCCTACCTCGGGGGGCGCTACGATAACCACGGCCAGTGGACGCACTGGCGCACTTCCGGGAAGAGGACGATGTCGGCGCGACCTTTGAGGGCGAAGGTGGTGATGGGGTAGCCGGGCAGGAGTTCACGCGCTTTGGCCAGGGTTGCGCCGGTCACGGCTACGTCATCGACCAACAGGACTTGTGCACCGGCGGGTGGGAGTTTGTGCACTTCCGCCAATACGCGGGGTTGGTCGTAGCGGGGGTCGTTGTTTTCATCCCGGTAGTTGATCGGCAACATGTAGAGCGGCAGGCCGAGGTGAAAAGAGAGCAGGGTCGCGGGGATGCGTCCACCGGTTTGGATCCCGACGATGGCATCGACGGTCGGATAATCTGCCGCCCGCATGCGTTCGGCAATTTCGCCCATGCTCAGGCAGACTTTGGCGGCGGGCTCGTCAAGTGGAGGCATGGGGAGGAAACAGCTTGTTTACGAATAGGCTCAGGAGGGCCAATACCACCAAACCCGGCCAGGCTTGGACGGTGGAGGACACCGTGAAGGCGGCGGCGGACAGGGACGGCATCAATCCGGGGAACGACAGTAGAGCGACAAAGACAATGGGTTTCGTCGCCAGATAGGCGACAGGCCCGAGCCAGGCTTGCCCAGCCCAGCGTGAAGCCATCGAAGCGGCCACGATGCTGAAGACCACCAGTTCGATGTTGAGCAGCATGGCGATGGGTCGCGGCGGCATGCCGAACAGCAGGTGATTCACCCACGGAGCCAAGAGGGCGACGGTTACTGCCACCTGTCCGCGTCCCGTGAGGGCAGCGATGAGCGGGGCGTAGAATATCGGGAGTAATTTGGCTCCAATGGGGGAGTCGTCCCAACTTGGAATCATGTGCACCACCCAAGGAGCCAACAGCGTAAGTCCGAGGAACACGGCGAGGTCGAGAAGTCGCATGTGGTCCCCCGGAAGGGCGGAATCGGTGGCGGCGGGATCAGGCATCTTCCTCCACCATGGTCGTGCTCTTAACTCTGACCAGACTGTAATAGCTCCTGCGTTTGGAGGGTAGGGGGGGGCATTCTCAGGCAGTCCTGCTACCGCCGGTAGGGTGGAACTGTCGGGCATAAAGCCCAACCCACCTGAGGGGCACGTTATGTATTTGTGGGTCGGACTTTACAGGCCAGATGACAAGACATGCGGAACACTTTTACTTCATGAAAGTGCCATCGTGCGGTAACCAATAATATTGAAACTCGGGGTCAGCGACCCCAGCTACAACCCGCTCCGTGATCCGCAATAGTTGGTTGGTTGTAGCCGGGTTCGCTGAGCCCGGTCGGTGGAGTGGGGATTGGATCCGACCCCAGAGGGTTGACCCCCAATTGCCGTCAAAAAGGGCCGACAGGTCCTGTCTATCGCTCGCCTTTGACGCTGTTGAATACCACCAACTGTTCCGCATGTCCTGTCACCCAGACCGTTCTGTATGTCCTGTCATCTGGCCCTTTACGCCCGACTTTCGGTGAGTCGCATATTATTTCTCTAAGAATTCGAGAATTTGCGGCCCATCTCCTTGGTCGTTGCTCCATGTGATTGCATCCCGACTGATAGGGATCATTGTCTTTCTCCATGTCTTCTTCGGGTAAAAAGGATCAACTCAATCGGCGAACTTTTGTTAAAGCCACGTTGGCGGCCTCGGTGGGGGCAACGCTGGGTGGCTCGGTTCGAGCCGAACCCGCAAAGGCGGTTGCGACTCAAATTCCATCGACCCCGCGTCCCGCCGAATGGCGTAACCGGCAAAGCGACATGGCGTATCGGAGCTTTGGTCGCACCGGTATGATGGTCTCGGAGATCGTGCAGGGCACAGCGTTGTGGAAGGGGCAAAGTGAATTGGATTCCTTCGACACGGCATTTGAGCGGGGCGTGAACTACATCGACATGGCACCAGCTTACCAGGGAGGGGAGTCCGAGAAACTCTTAGGTCGATATCTCAAGGAGTCGGGCAACCGCGATCACTTGTTCATCTCCGACAAGATCAGTTTCTACGACGAGTTTTTCGTTCGGATGATGAATGACATCCTGAAAGGTCTGCCCGAAGAGAAGAAGCAAGCCCTACGCAAAGAGGCCGATGATCTCATTGAGCGGCGTAGGGTGTTGCAGCCGGGGTATCATTTCTACTATTGGCCAAAACAGGCGGACAAACTCTACGCCACGTATTTGCGGTATGTGGTGCTTCGGGATTACGGCAACCTGCGGAAACACAAAGGGGCCATCAAAAAACGCATGCATGAATTGGTCGACAATTCGCTGCGGACAACCGGCGCTGGGCACTTCGATGTGCTGCATTGTCCGCATGGCGTAGCGATGCCCGAAATGCTCGATGACGAGAACATTCCCGAGGTCATGGCGGAACTTAAGGCTGCCGGTAAGATCCGGTTTGCGGCGTTGTCCATGCACAACGATGTCACGGGTAATTTGGGGAAAGCCGTTGAACTAGGGCACTACGATGGAGCGATGGCGGCCTACAATATCGGCAATCATGCGTCCCTCGAGACTACTCTAGCGAAGGTAGGCGATATTGGCATGGGGTTCGTTGCGATGAAGGTGGCCAACTTGATCAATCCCGGAGATGCGCCGTCGTGGCGGCTCGATAAACTCAATACCATCATTGAGGACGACTCAATTACGCGCCATGCCAAGTCTTACCTTTGGGCCCTGCAAAATCCCCATGTGTCTTGCTGTGTTTCGGATATGATCACCCCGACCATGGTGGCAGAGAACACATCGATCGTCGGGCGCAAGGTTGACTTGCAGGTCGTGTAGAATCGGCCTATCCGTCGACCGCAACGGATAGGGGTTTCGGGGGGGCGGGAGTGTTCTCGTTTTCTGCCAGGAGTATCCTAGATGAAACGGCGGTTTGCTACGCCATCTCCGTCCCGAAGATCGGGACTCCGTCGGCGAAACAGCCCTACCCATTGGCATGTATCTGTGGGTTGAAATTACGAGGTAGGGCGTGCTCGCCGAGCGCGCCGTTTAGTTAGCCCGACATTCATGACCCCGTTTTCCCGAAAATGAATTAGAACTTCGCGTCGAATCCGAGCATCCAATTGATGCCGGGGGCGGGGTAGCCGGGCTGGTAGGTGAAGGACTCGTCGAAGAGGTTGCGCACGGCCAGGTAGATCCGACCATGAGTCGCACCGAAGTCGTAGGCGCGGGAGATTTTCAGGTTGGCGTGGGCGTAGTTGTCGATCGGTTCCGGCGGTTCGGTGAACCGCACGCTTTGCGAGAACTGGTCGTCGACGAATTGCACATCGGCGTGCAGGCGCCAGCCGGGCGCGAACTGCCAATGACTGCCGAAGATGGCGGTGTAGCCGGGGGCGTTGGGCCGGTCCGCCGGAGAGGCATCGGTGAGGGTCAACCCAGCGAACAGGCGCAGTTCTTCGGCCGGTTCGAGGAACAGGGTGAGTTCGGCGCCGCGGGTGGTGAACTGGTCGTAGCGGGCGAGACTGACAGGCGGAGGAGGCGGATCGAATTGCAACGCATTGCGGCCGCGGTCGTGGAACAGACTGAGATCGGCAAGCAGCCAAGGAGTGAACCGGTGCTGAACGCCGATTTCAAAGTGATCGAGGGTTTCGGCCTCGATGTCGTGCCAATCCGTGGGACCCAGACCGAAGAACCCCCAGTTCTGGTTGAAGACGGCCGAGTAGACGCCGCCGTAGTTGTAGGCGCGGGCATATTGGGCGGTGAGGCGGGTGTCGCCGTGCTGAGCGACGAGTCCGGCTTGGGCACCCCATTGATTCTCGAACGGATCACTCCAGTTGTAGCGTAAACCCGCCGAAGGGGTGAGGGTCCAGTTGCTTTCCGATGACTCAGTTTCGCGGGTGGCCAGCAGATAAAGGGAGTGTTGGCGGATCAGTTGCTGGGCAAAGGTAGTATCGGGCAACGGGCCCTCATAATCGTCGGTGGTCTCTCCTCCATAAACCTGCAGATCGTAACCGCCGGTAACCTGCCAGTCGTCGGCCAAATGTCGGGTTTCCTGCCACTTCAGGCCATAGTTTTGATAGTCGGTGATGTTGGTGAAGGCCGCGCCGATGGGCGGCGGCGGGGCGCCGTCCCACTGATACCAAAGAGACTCGCCGTTGTCCCAATAGAGTTTGGCGTAGCCTTCGCCGGAGTCATCGGTGTGGCGCAGCGTTAGGGTGGCGAAGAGACTCTCCGTCGCATACGTTTCGACGATGGGCAGAGGTGGGCTGTTACGGGACTGCGGATCCTCGGCCAGCGAATCGGTGGCGTTGACGAAAGCGGCCAGCGACCACGTGTCGTTAAGTTGGTAGCCAAGATGGTAGCTCAGATTGTTTAACTCACCGGCCGAATTCGGGCGATGCCCGTCACTGGCGCGATGGGACGCGACAAAGTGCGATCGCAACGGTCCCGCCCCATAATTGTTTTCGAAAACGGCCTCGCGAGAACCCCATGATCCGGCACCCAACTTGAGACGGTTGACCGTGCCTTCGCCGGTGGC
Organism: uncultured Verrucomicrobiota bacterium; assembly: GCA_913058185.1. Lineage (GTDB taxonomy): Bacteria > Verrucomicrobiota > Verrucomicrobiia > Opitutales > Opitutaceae > Actomonas. The sequence continues at coordinate 13,646 of CAJXQX010000052.1, read as the reverse complement.
GGATTTGGCGATCAAATTGATGGCGCCAAAAGCTATGTTGCCGTGCAGCACAGGTTGAGGGCTCTTCATGACCTCGGCCCGATGCACGTTGTCGACCGACATAATGTCGAGGAGCGGATGGGTCCAGATGGCGGTGAATCGGGCCACCCCGTCCTGCATGAGACTGATCTGGCCGCCGGGACGACCGTTGCCGTGTCCGCGGATATAAATTGCGCCGCCGTCGCCGCCGCCAAATGAGCCCACGGGATTGAAGCGCGAAATGGTCAGGCCGGGAACGGTGCGCAGCGCATCGGCGAGGTCGGTGGCGTGCAGGGCCTCGATCTGAGCGCGGGAGACGTGGGCCACCTTGTCGGCGGTCGGACGCACTCGCAGTTCCTCGAGGATGGATTGGCCGAGGACCTCAACGGGATCAAGTTCTACCGCGCGGGTGTTTTCGGGAATTGATGTCTGCGCAAACAGCGAAACCGTTGTCGCGAAGCCAGTCAGAGTCAGGGCGAGCAGAAGCGTGCGGTGGAGGGGCTGGGGAGCGGTCATGGGGGAGGGTCAGGGGTAAAGTCCGTGTTCGCGGATGTATATAATCGCCTTGGACGGTATGAAGTCGTCAAGTGACATATCGGTTTTTTGGCGATCTCTCAACTCGGTCGAACTGATATCCATGGCGTGCCCTACGCAGCGGTGCAGCTTGAGGCCCGGCGTGGTTTGGTCGATGGTGAGCGGATGTCGGGGGCGCTCGAGGGAGATAAACTCGACGATTTGCGCCAGTTCTTCGATTGATCGCCACCGGTCGAGCGTCGGCACCTTGTCGGCCCCGATTATCCAAAATAATGTGGCATCGGGATATTTCTCCCGGAAGTGGCGCACGGTTTTGATCGTATAGCTCACGCCGCCCTGAGTGACCTCGAAGTCGGACACCTCGAGGCTGTTTTCGCCGTCGATCGCTGCCTGCAGCATGGCCACGCGGTGGTGGCATGCCGTCGTCGAAGCGGGAGACTTTGGTGGAGTTTGGGCGGTCGGCAGCAGGATCACTTTGTCGAGACCATGCTGTTCCATCGCATCCCGAGCAGCGATCAAGTGCCCGTTATGCACCGGATCAAAACTACCACCCATGAGACCGATCTTCGCCATGTGACAAGAGGCCGAGCGCTACTCCCGGGTCCACTTGATGGCCCAAGGGTCGTTGGTCTCGTTTTGGAACTGCTGGAGCTTGGCGATCATCGTTTCCTTGGTCTTTTGGTGAGCGGGCTCGTCGGCCAAATTGATCGTTTCGTGCGGATCGGATTTTAGATCGTAGAGTTCGATACGAGCGCGGTGAAGGAGGGCTTCGGGGGTGCGTTGGCCGTAGAGTTTCAGGCCTTCCTTTTGCATGGAAACCCAGGTGGGGGATTGCAGCAGGTCCTTGGCGAGCGGGAATTCAAGACCGTGGGCGATGTTGAAGATCAGCTTAAATTGACGGTCTTTGAGGACCCGCATCGGGTAATACATGGTGGTCTCATGAAAGGTGTGGGAGGCGTAGACTTCGTCCCAACCGTTGAGCTTTCTACTAACGCCATCGCGGAAGGATCTACCGTGTAGTTCGATTTCGGATACGTCGACCTGAGCGTAGTCCAAGAGGGTGGGGACGATATCGACCCAGGAAACCAGGGCGGACTGGGTGCGACCGATTTTTTGCTGACCGGGTTCGCGCACGATACAGGGCAGTTTCATGCCTGGTTCGTAGAGCGTGGTTTTGGCTCCGGCGAAGGCGATACCGTTGTCGGAAATATAGATGATGACGGTGTCGTCGTATTTGTCGGCGGCCTTGAGGATATCGATGAGGTGGCCGATCCCTTCGTCCATGCGGGAGACGGATTGATAGTATTCGGCGATTTCCGCGCGACTGGCGGCAGTGTCAGGTAAGAAGGGCGGCACGATTACCTCTTCTGGGTCATAGACGACGGGATGGATGCCGGGGTAACTCTCGTCGCGATTGCCGAATTTGTTCGGAAGCGGGTAGGTGTCGAAGGTCGGTTTACCGTCGGCGTCGAAGGCATTGGCGCGATGTGGGTCGTCGGTGGCGTAGTAGAGGAAGAACGGACGCTTGTCTTCGCCTTCGATGACGCTCCGCGACTGTTCGGCCATTTCCCAAGGACTGCGCCCGATGGTCTTCGGGTCGTTGGCGGCGCCAGCCGAGAGCACGGTTTCGAAGGTATAAACGGATTCGGGGGCGACGTGGTATTTGCCGATTCGAGCGGTGTGGTAGCCCTGCTGGGTAAGGATGGCCGGCAGGCTCGTCATCGTGTCGAAGGACTTGAAGTGATGGAAGCTGTGCTCGAGCCCATACATGCCGTTGCGGTGATTGTGCAGACCGCTGAGAATGACGGAACGACTCGGACTGCAGCTGGCGGTGGTGCAGTTGGCGTCGGTGAAGATTGTGCCATCTGCCGCGAGCGCATCGAGGACTGGCGTTTTGATGATCGGATTGCCGTAGCTGCCCAAGGCATCGGTCCCGTGATCATCCGAAACAATGAGAACAATATTGGGAGGCGAAGAAGCAAATGCGGTAGTAAGGGCGAGACCGATTGCAGCCAGAAGGCCGGCGAAGGTTTTGGGGAATGAGATGGAGAACAAGGGGATCGATGGGAGTTTTGGTCGCTAATTTCGGACTGATCTTTCTTCCTCTGTAGTAAAACGATAAATACGAATAGAAACCCTGAAATTATGTTGTTCGATATAAGAATCTACCAATGCAAACCCGGAATGCGTGAACAGCATTTCGAGCTGTATGAAAAATATGGACGAGCTTCACAATCCCGTATGCTGGGAGAGCCCTATTCCTACGTGAAGTCTATAGAGGATCCCAATGAGTTTATTTTGATGTGGAGTTATGAGGATCTAGCTGATCGCGAGGCTAAACGATTACTCATGTGGGACGATCCTGAGTGGCAATTGTATGTAACCCATAGTAAGAGCTTGGGGGCCGTAGTGTCTCAGTATAATAAATTAGTGGAATCGGTTTGAACCTGATCAGGGGGCGTTCCGTCGCCCCCTCCCACAACGTGCTCGCTCAGGGGGCGGTCAAAGGGGGATACTTTTTTTAGTAACTCCCCTAAGTTTTTCTTTCGAATGGGCGTAGGATGCTGATGGCGGGATGTTTTCCGACATCTTAGAACTTACTCCGAACTCGATGCCTCCTCTTAACCACAACGATTTTTTGAGACTGTTTTCCTATAGTGAACCCAATGTGAGGGCGTTCATTCGACGGCTGGTGGCCAAAGAGAATGACGCCTCCGAGGTCTCGCAGAACACGGCTGTCGTGCTCTGGGAGAAGTTTGACTCCTTCGTTGAGCGCAACGCCGGCTACGAGTCGGGTGAAGCCACTAAGTCGGAACTGGAAGTGCATTTCACCAAATGGGCGATGAAGGTGGCTCGATTCGAGGTGCTTTCGTGGCGGCGGGATAAAGCCCGGGATCGTCATTGGTTTTCCGATGATTTTCTCGAAACTTTGGCCGACAAGTCTGAGGAAATCGACGAACGCTTAGAGCGACAACGTTTTGCCCTGAGAAAGTGTCTCGGGAAGTTGCCCGAAAATCGTCGGACCCTGATTATGGAAGCCTACGCTGCTCGCAACAAGCCACAGGAGCTTGCTTCGCGCACCGGTAAATCCACCAATGCCTTTTATCAGTGGATGCACCGCGTTCGTCGTTCACTGCTCAAGTGCGCCGAAAAAAACATGATCGAAGAAGCTTATTTATGAACGACCCGATCCAAGATCTTTTTGGGAAGTATACCGAGGGCAGTATCACGGCCGACGAGGTGCGGGCACTGGAGGCATATTTGCGCACCGATGAAGCGCTGAAAGAGGAATTTCTAGAGCACATCAATGTGAATGTGGCACTCGAAGAGCATCCCGATTATCCTCTTTATGAAGAGAGTGATTTATTCCCGCGCGTCTCCGATGGTGCTTGGTGGCAACCGGCTCCCGGATGGAGTTGGGCCGCCGCGGCCAGCGGCGTCCTCTTATTGGTATTGGGCGTGAGCAAAATCTCCCAAGACCCCGGATCGGTTTCCGCGATGGTCTTGCGCAATGATGAAGCGGTTGTCCGAGGCAGTGAACTCCAGTTCACGTTAGGCGAACAAGTCGCGATCGAGGAAATCGATCTCGAGAAGGGGTGGCTGCGGCTCGAACTGCCGAAGGGTGTGGTGTTCGACATCTATGGACCTGCCAAAGGCCGGTTCCTGTCCTCGGAACGCTTCGAACTTGATGCGGGTCGCCTCAACGTTGATGTGGGCCCCTTGGGCAAAGGATTTACCGTGGTCACGGAGCACGCCGATATCGTGGATCTGGGCACCCAATTCGGGGTTGATGTGAACGGCGATTCTCGCGCCAAGGTGGCCGTGTTCTCCGGCGAGGTTGAAATCCATTCCCGCGAGAATGAAAGTGTGCCTCGTCTACTCGAAGAGGGGGAAGGGCTTAGACTGGATTCAGCGATGGACTCTTCCCGCCTGATGTCGGTCAACGTCGCCGACGAACAAAGACCGAATCGCCGACTTTCGGAGGATGATAATATCTTTCAGATTCGAGATAACCTGACGGCGAATGAATCGCTGCGATTCTATGGTATTGTATCGGACGGAATGCGGGAAGGGGTGCGCACTTACACGACCCACCAAGCGGTGCGATGGTGGAGTGACGAAGGTGAGCCATTTCCAAATGAGCTTAGCGGCGCCGATCTCATTCAGCCTTTTCATCGCGATCGTTTTGAAACCGACTTGGAGATTCAGTTAGAGGCGGTCGAAGACGCCACGGTTTACGTTCTTTTTGATGAGCGTTATGTCACGCCCGATTGGTTGCCCGACGGTTTGTCTGATACCGGGCGGACCGTGCGATCAGGTCCTTGGCGCCCGGAGGCGTTGGTGACACGCGATATTACCCCCGATGCAAATGGGGAGATCTATATCCGATATCGGGTTTGGCAGACTTCGGTAGCGGCGGGTGAGTCGGTGATTTTGGGTGAGTCCAAGAATCGCGATAGAGTTCCGGGCCAAACGTGGAGAGTGATGTATGGCATAGCCGTGCAGTCTCGTTACTGAATATTTGTCATTCCAACCCATTCCATTGTTGCTTATAGAGCGTGCTTAACCCGCCGGTCCCGGTGGGGCTCACTTTAGAAACACGCTGATACCTTCCCCTAACGCTAGAGTATGAAACGAACTTTATTTGCCATCACCTTCGGACTATCCCTCGCAGCCTTGTCGATGAGTCAGGCTGCCGAGCCAACCCGAGGCGATCTTGCTCAGGCCCGTGCGGCGAAGATGGTGGATGCCCAATGGTATGAGATCATGGACACCGGTCCGTTTATTTCGGATACCTTCCGGGGACCGGGGAATGATGCCGACGTGATGGCGTTGAAGGGTATCGCCATCAAGGTGGGTGCAGACGAGGACCACACGTTTTTGTTCGATACCGAGATGCTACGCATGGTCGCGGGATTCGAAGGCCGGGTCGCGTTGGCAGGCACGCCTTGGAGTGGGAATCATGGGGGGAACTCCCATACTCCGGGAGAGCGTTCGGACTATTACTTTATGACCGATCGCACGCCGGGATGGTCGCTCGATGGCGACTGGGGTGATCCCCGTTCGGATGGTCATGGTCCCTTGCCCCGGGATATTGCCAAGTATCGGGGACTGTATCGGCACGGTAGTGACGTGCTGCTCGAATATACCGTGGGTAATACCGAAGTGTGGGAATCACCGCGATTTCAAAGCGGAGCGATGGTGCGGCACTTCAAAATAGGGTCTACCGTGCAGGAATTACAGATGGTGGTGGTGGATCCCTTTCCGGCCGATCGAGGCGAAGGGAACTGGAACCCCATCGAACCACGACTGGTGGGTGCAGCTAAGGGCGTGAAACTCGAATCCCAAGTAGATGGACGTATGGTGGTCAAAATCGACGCGGGATTAAACGGCGCGGAGTTTCAGGTGATTTTCGCTCGGGCGGGCAGTTTGGGGATTTCGGCTTCTCCGATCAATTGGAGTGCCTTTACGGAAGGCGGACCATTGATCTACCCGGAAGTTCTTGCGACCAAAGGAATCTTGGGGGCTGACCAACGTCCTTATACCTTGGACACGATTCCCTATCCGGTGGACAACCCGTGGTTCGCAAACACGCGGTTTGGGGCCTTCGATTTCTTCGATGATGGCAACCGCGCGGCGTGCTCGACGTGGAATGGCGATGTGTGGATCGCGAGTGGATTGAACGGGGACTTGGAGGAGATCACCTGGAAACGTTATGCCAGTGGTCTGTATCAAACTCTGGGCCTGACGATCATCGACGGCGTGATTTACACGCAGGGCCGCGATCAGATCACCCGACTGCACGATCTGAATGGCGATGGGGAGGCTGACTTCTACGAGAGTTTTAATAACGACGTGAAGATTACGTCTGGGTTTCACGAATTCAGTTTCGATCTCTTGACGGACAAAGAAGGGAACCTGTGGTTTTCTAAAGGTATGCCGGTGCTCGGCGGCGGGCGGGGATTCGCGCCGTGGACGGAACACAATGGATCGGTGCTTAAGGTTTCGGCTGATGGAGAGACGATGGAACGTTATGCTTGGGGGCTGCGCGCCCCGGGTGGCCTGGGACTTGGGCCCAACGGCGAAGTGACCACGGGCGAGAATGAAGGGTCCTTTGTGCCCCGCTGCAAAATCACTTGGAGTGAACCCGGCAGCTTCCATGGCGTCGTGCCGAGTCTGTGGGACGGCAAGACATATGTGGAGCCACTTCCCGGCGCGCCGACGGATTATGAGAAACCCCTGATTTGGATGCCCTACGATGTGGACAACTCAGGCGGCAGTCAGATTTGGGTGCCCGAAGACAGTGCGTGGGGCGCGGTGCATCGTAACGAGATGCTCCATTTTTCCTACGGCCGATCATCGATATTTCGCGTGATGCGAGACGAGGTCGATGGACAGGTGCAGGGGGCGGTTTACAAGTTACCCATCGATTTAAGTATCCCGGCTCAGCGCGGAAAATTTCATCCCGTGAGCGGCGATCTCTACGTGATGGGTTTGCGGGGGTGGCAGACCAATGGCGGCACCGGATTCCAACGCGTGCGTTATCTGGGGCAGGATGCTCCGACGCCCGTAGCACACCGCGTGCATGACAATGGCGTGGTGATCGAGTTCTCTGACGCTCTGGATCCGGAGACGGCGCAGGACGTGCGGCGTTACACGGTGAAGAAGTGGAGTTACGTTTGGGGGCCGCAATACGGCAGTGGTCGATTCTCGATCGATAACCCGGATGAAGCGCTGGAACAATTGGCTCTGGAGGAACCATCCAAAGGCGTGGTCAATAACGTGGACCACGTGTTTGTGCGGGCAGCGAGCCTGTTGCCGGACGGTAAGTCCGTTTTTCTCTACATGCCGAAAATGACCAAAGCCATGCAGATGGAAATCCAACTGGATCTGGCGGCGACTGATGGCACGGAAGTGCGGAAAACAATCTGGAATACCATCCACAATCTTCGGCCCGCGTTCACGGCCCATGGACTTGATATGAACAACTTGCCAGACGTGCCGACTGCGCCGATTGGCGAACCCGGCGTGACCATGACCTTGGCCTACGCGGCGGAGAACGATAAGACCGTGGTCGACCGCGTGGCGATGACCGTGTCGGATCAGACCACGGTTACGCCATTCATGAAATATGGCCGTCTCTTTGAAACCGTCATGGAGGCGACGCTCGCATTAGACCAACGCGATGAAATTTCGTTTCGATTGGAAGGCGAGGGCGTGGCGGTTCTGCAGATTGATGGTGAAGTTGTCGCGGAAGGTGATCTCCCGATTCAAAGCCCAGCGATGAATATGGAAGCAGGCGGCTACGCGTTGTATGTGCGTTACGCCAGTGGCGACAAACTGACTGGGCGCGCAAAATTGCTTTGGAGCGGTCAGGACTTTGCGTGGGCACCGGTGCCACCACACGCGTTATTGCACACCCCGGACAGTTCACTCGATTGGGGGCATGACGTGCGCGCAGGTCGGGCCTTGTTCGCTCAAGCGCGTTGCGTGGAGTGTCATGCGCCGGAGGATCCAATTGGTGGTGGACGCAACGCGCGGCTTCCGATGCCGGAATTGTTTGAGAGCATCCCGGATCTGGAGGATGCCGGCGATCGCTTCGAAGCCCGCTGGGTCTATGACTGGATTCGCGAACCTCAAGTAGGCTGCGCTCAGGTCGTTTACGCGGAAGCCGCCGATGTGACGGCGTATTTATCCAGCCTGCGCTCGGGGTCATCTGCCCGCGCGATAGAAGGTGACAAGGCGGCGGGAGAAGCACTCGCCGCTCAGTTGCACATGCAATCGTGGGTCGACGACCTCATCTCCGAGACCAAATACACTCCCACGGGGTTGCAGCGTCTGTTGGCCGATCCGGCGGCGCATCATCGCGATACGGTGTTCCCTGATTTCCGTCTCTCGCAAAGCGAAGCGAGTGACATCACGAGTTATATTCTATCTCAGCAATCCGCGCCTGGAGAAGCGCCAGCCGGTGATCCCATACGAGGCAAACAGGTAGTGGCGAACAACTGCATGGCGTGTCACGGCAACGATGACCGGCCCTTCGGCACATCGGCGGCATCGCTCGAGGCGATCTGGGAAACGAATTGGTATGCGGACGGCTGTGTGTCCGAGGAGTGGGCCCTGCGTCCGGCGCTGGCCCTCGATGCGGATGATCGCAAGGCGTTGGTGAAATTCCAAAATGCGGGGGTAAACTATTTGGGTAACTCCACGCCAAGAGAGTATGCGCAGCGGACCATGGAACGGTTGAACTGCATGACCTGTCACTCTGGTGAGAATAAGCTGCCGCGCATTGATCATGCCGGGGATAAGCTCACCACCACTTGGTTGGAGAAACTTTTGCTAGGTGAAGTTGACCACATTCATCCCGATGTGGAGGCACGTATGCCGTCATTCCCCAGCCGCGCGAAACTTTTGGCCGAAAGTATCGCCGCTATGCATGGCTCTGCGATGGAGGCCCCGACCAATGAACCGGACCCTGAATTAGTCGCGATCGGAGCCGAGTTGGTCGGGATAACGGGATACGCCTGTATGGCGTGTCACGCGGTGGGTGATCAACCGGCCTTGGCCGCATTTGAAGGGCAGGGCCCCAATCTACAACTCGCGGGCGAACGTCTGCGGGAAGACTATTACCATCACTGGATGCACTGGCCCCAACGCGTGATCCCCACCACGATCATGCCGAAGTATACGATTACGAAGGATCAGGCGCTCAATGGCACCATCCTTGACGGAAAACCAGACGCGCAGTTCGACGCGATCTGGGCCTACCTGCAAAGCCTGCGGCGGGAGTAAAACTGGGGCGCGAAGGATGTCGGGCGTAAAGCCTGACCCACACTGAGACGCGGATAGTTAGCGTGGGTCGGGCTTTATGCCCGACTGAGTAAAACTTGTTCTACGATCGACCGGGAGCTGGGCCTCACGGCTTGTTTTGCCAAGGATACGGGCGTCGTTCCTTGGTGTGGATATAGCCCTCCGGCCAGAGTTTATCGGTATAGTCAGGGTAAACGTATCCAACCGCTGCTTTCTCCTTTTCGTAGAGATCTTCCATGCGTGAACGGAGGGCGCTATGCTCAGTCGAATCAGCCAAATTTTCCCGCTCGTAGGGGTCAGCATTTAGATCGAACAATTCGACCCAATCTTCGTGGTGAGGATAAGTAACAAATTTGGCGCTCTTCGTTCGATAGGCCAAGAGGGTCGGCGTCGCCGAAAATTTTAGCTCGAAGAAATACTCGTAGAAAAATCCTGATCGAATTTCCGTGTGGGGATCGTCGAAGAGCGGTTTCCAGCTCTTGCCTTGAATTTTTTTTCGGCACGGGCGCTCCGGCGAGATCGAGAAGTGTCGGGGCGAAATCAATGTTTAATACCAGCTCGTCCGAAATCGAGCCCGCGGCGATTCGATTGGGAAAACGCACCAACATCGGAATGCGCATGGCTTCCTCGTAAGCGGAACGTTTGTCACCTTGGTAGTCACCCAAACCGTGCTCTCCGAAATAGTAACCATTGTCGCTGCTGAAAATAACGACGGTGTTCTCAGCCAAGCCTGCCTCTTCCAAGGCGTCCAATAAGCGGCCAATATTTTCGTCGATCGCCGAGAGGCACTGAAAATAGCTTAAGGCCCACTGCGGTTGTTCCTCGCGCAATGAGGCGTCCGCTCCGTATTCGCTCTCAGTCCCAAAAATGGCCTCATCATGGAAATTATCCACGGGTCCGACTTTTTCGCCAAGGTAGCGCTGCCGGACGCGCGCGGGAGGATCAAAGGGGATATGCGGAGTCTTGAACCCCAACGCCATGGCAAAAGGGGCATCGAAATCGCGCTGGAGAAATTCAATGGCGTAGTCGGTCGATACGTCGTCCACCCAGCCTTCGCTCTTGGTCAACACGCCATCGACCAAGAAAGAACAGTCATCGTAGCGGCCATGGCCAGTGAAGCTGGCGGCATAATCAAAGCTAGGACGTTTCTTCTGGTTGGCCATGTGCCATTTCCCGATGTAAGCGTTGGTGTAGCCCACCTGTTTAAAGCCGGTGGCCCAGGTCGGATTTTCAACGGGGAAATGCGTTCCGTTGTTGGCAACGCCATTGAAGTGACCGTAGCGGCCGGTTAGAAATTCCGCTCGACTGGACGAGCACACTGCCGTCGCGGTAAAGGCATTTCTGAACCGTACCCCCTCGTCGGCCAGTCGGTCCAAGTTTGGGGTTTTGCACCATGGGAATCGAGCCCTCTCGCCTTGTTCCTGTTACACCAAACTCATGGCATCCCACCGCATGTCATCCATCAGGATAAATAGAAAAATTTGGTTTTTCTCCGTTCGGATCAGGCGAACTGAATAAGTTTCCCATCCCCAAAATAAGGAGTGGAATCAGCCGAAAATAAGCTTGGTTCATGTGCTTGATTTTGGGTGTTTCGACTTCGTTGATTTTATGTCGGGCGTAAAGCCCGACCCACGTTGGGATGCGGATGTTGGCGTGGGTCGGGCTTTATGCCCGACTGAGCTGGAGTGGTAACTAAGATTTACCGGGATCGGGTAGTTCGGCCCGCCAGTTTTGATAGTGTTTGGTGAGAGACTGGATGATGGCGGGATGGTCTTTTGCGACGTTGAGCTTTTCGGAAGGATCCTGCCAGAGATTGAAGAGTTCCTCACCTTTTTTGGAGACCTTAAGTTTCCAATCACCCTGACGCACTGCCCAGCCGCGATTCATTTCACCGGCATCCCAGAACATGACGTCATGATGGGTTTTATTCTCTCCGCTGATGAGCGGAAGCAGGCTCTTGCCGTCGAACTCCACTGCCTCGGGAGCATCGATATTGAGGGCGTCAACTACGGTGGGAAGAATATCGAATGAACTGATAGGAGTATCAATGACGCGGTGGCCTTGGAAGCGTTCGGGCCAGCTCACGACGAACGGAGTGCGGACACCACCTTCGTAGAGTGATTGCTTGAAGTCACGCAGGTGGCCGTTGTCGGCATCCATGGCGGCGGCTCCACCATTGTCGGTCAGAAAGAACAGGAGGGTATTATCCCAGATGCCTTCGTCCTTCAGTTTGTTTACGACTGCACCGACGCCATCATCGAGATGCTCGAGCATGGCTAGTAAGGTGGCTCGGGTTTCGGTGAGGTGGGGGTATTTATTTTGATAAAAATCTATGTCCTCTCGAGGCGCTTGCGCCGGGGTATGGACCGCGTTGTAAGCGAGGTAGAGAAAGAAGGGTGAGTCCTTCTCTCGATCGATGAAATCGACGGCCTCTTCGCTGAGACGCGTGGTCAAGTAACCCTCGTATTCGATTTCTTCGATACGGCGTTTGTCCCGATAGATCGGAGCATAATCACCTTTTATACCCGTAAGTTCGAAATAGTCGTGAGCGCCGCGTCCCATGAATTTGTAGGCCTCGTCGAATCCCCGGCTCACCGCGTGCCACTTGAGTTCGGGGTAGTCATCATCCAACCCGAGATGCCATTTTCCGATCGCCATGCTGCGATAGGTTTCAGGGAGAAAAGCGGGGAAGATCTTCAACTCAGGATCGAACCCGTTGCCGCCATCACCGGCGGAGTAGACCCCGACTCGCTGTTGGTAACGGCCCAACATTAACCCGGCGCGCGTCGGTGAGCAAACCGGACCGGTGGTATAGCCTTGGGAGAAATAGACTCCCTCGCGCGCTAGCGCATCCATATGAGGCGTTGAGACCTCTTCGCCATGGTGAGGATTGTAGCTGAAATCCGCGTAACCTTGGTCGTCGGTTATGATCACGACGATGTTGGGCTGGTCGGAGTGATTGTCGCCGGCGGCGAGGAGAGAAACTCCCAGCAGAGAGGCGACGAAGCCGAATAACCGGAAGGAAGGAGGGAGGAATTTCATGGATGCTGGAGTGAAATTACTGTTTTCGGATTCGAACAAAGTAAGGTCGATCTTCGCGTTTGTTGGGCGAAACAGACATTTCTAGGTTATGAGGACCGGATGAGAGGGTGAGGGCCTCGGTTTCAAACCGAGTGGTGCCATTTTTGATCGGGACAACGACCTCTTGTTCATCGATCAACAGGATCAGCTCTTTGCGGCTGGTCGGTTCGGCCCACTCCAGCTCGATGATGTATCGACCCGGGGAATCGGTGGCGATGTGCCACTCGTAGTCGTCGCCCACCTGGCGTCGGTTTTGTGAGCTGAGGGTGAGTTGTTGGTTGTGCTCGTCTCCGAGATGCATCCGAGGGGGCGCGTAGTTGTTGGGGCGAGTGGAGGACACATCCTCGAACCAAGCGTGATAGCGCTGGCGCATTGCAGACACGATTTCGGGGCGTTTCTTGGCAAGGTCGTTGGTTTCGGACTGATCCACCGTCATATCGTAAAGCTCGAGAGGCACGGTGGGCTCGGGTTGCTCGTTTTGATATCCGGTGTGTCGCAGCAATTTCCAATTTTGACTGCGCATGGCGAAGTTGTGTTCGGGGATGGGCGCGTCGCCCCGGTGCGCCTGAACGATGATATCGCGGTCGGGCCAATCGGGTGATTTCCCCTCCAGCAGAGGAAGCAGGCTACGCCCATCGAGTTCGAGTTCTGCCGGTTTGGGAACTCCGACGGCGTGTAAAATGGTGGGCATGATGTCGTAGTGGGCCGCGACGTGATCGCTCGACGTTCCCGCGGCGAGGCGGGCTGGCCAACGCACCCACAGCGGCGAGCGGATACCGCCTTCGAATACGTTGTTCTTTTGGCCACGAAACGGCCCGGTGAAACGATCCCCGTTGGGGCCGTTGTCGTTTAGGTAGATGACGATGGTGTCGCGGGTGATCTCATGCCGATCCAACTGATCCATGAGCACCCCGATGTTGGCATCGATGTTTTCGATCATGGCGAAGATCCGAGCTACGGTGTCCTGGTCTTCATTCTTGTCGCGCATGATGGGTGAAAGATCCATGGCGCGGTATTTTTGATACAGGGCTTCGGGCACATCGTGGAACGGACTGTGCGGTGCGTTGGTGGCGATGTAGGCGAAGAAGGGTTTTTCCTGGTCGATGGATTGGTGGATGAAGCGTGACGCCGCTTCGAAGTAGAGGTCGGTGCAATATCCACGGGTCTCAATCTTCTCGTTGTTGTGAAAGAGAATGGGGTTG
>CAJXQX010000051.1 GCA_913058185.1 uncultured Verrucomicrobiota bacterium | reverse complement strand
CTATAGAGTTGGAAATAACCGGTGTAGCCCAGGCGATGTTGCCATCAGCGGCTCACTTTATTGCGCACGCGATGGTGGGCCGCAATAATGTCAGGCAGCCACCCGAACCAACGCGCGGCGCGGAAGGGCGAGTTTTTGGGATCAAATACGAAGAACGAGAAATGGCCGTGTTCCTCTGGGGTTTTCCCGGAGAGGATACTGGGGTCACAGGTGCAGGAGTAGCCCAACAGAGTGTCGCATTTTGAGCGATGGGGCAGCAGATCGGCGAGGAACTGACGTCGCTCGGCTTGGGCCCAGCCCAAGGCGTCGGCGAAGACGAAAAGGTCGAGGCGGGGTTTACTCATTGGTCGAGTAGCTCGGTGACCAGCTTGGTGAGTTCTACCGGACTGAATGGCTTAGTCATAAATGCACTCACGCCGGCATTCTGAGCATCGTCCTTGATTCCGGTGTCGCCGCCATTGATTTCGAGCTCTTCGCGCATGTATTCGGTCACGACGAGATGTCGGTCGAATTGGCGGGATAAATCGCGTTCTCTTTTCTTGGCAAAACCGGTCTGCCGCTTAGCGGCATGCCTTCGTCGAACCCAGGGGTTCAAACTGCACTTTTTGCAGCGCCAAAAAAACCCGCCTCGAAAGGCGGGTTAAATTGGCGTCCCCACGGGGATTCGAACCCCGGTTGCATGGATGAAAACCATGTGTCCTGACCGGGCTAGACGATAGGGACGTAAAGCGCGGAATGGCGGAACGTAGAAACCCCGGGCGTTCGCGCAAGGATAATTTTTAAGTTTATGCCTTGGAGCGCCTTATTGATCGCCTTGAGATCGCTAAATATGGCCTAATTGCGGCACGTTCGGCCTATCGGGATCAATTTTCGTCTGATTCCGGACGTCTCGCCGTCGCGAGTTTGGGGTAAATGATCTCGATTGGGCAGACAATTTCTGGAGGATGATTGGCTCGGTTCACTATAATATTATGGCCCGTAGCTGCGCCCTTTTCGTTCTAAAACGACCGAGATCGAGGGACGATTCGCTGCCAATTTACCAGTTTGGCGTCCTGAAAATGAAGGTGGAACTCTACGACGCCCATGACCTCAACCCGTTCATAGGTGGGCACCTTGGCCCCGCCTCTCGTTTAGGATGACTTCGTCGATTTCTGTTTTGTGTCCGATCACCTCCGGACGGGAATAGATCCATGTAACGCGACCGGCGATTCCATCGGGGTCGGGTCGTTTTTCACGAGGCGATCCGAATCGCTCTTCAATTTGAGTGCTGGAGAGATCGGTCTCGAGTGAAGCCCCAACCGGAATTAAACTCCCGCTCGGTTACCCCTTCACCAATGGTCAGGCAACCCGTGAGGCTTCCGCTGATGATTAGGCAGCAGCTCAATAGTAGTGACCGGATCATGCCAAAGTGTGACTCGTGAGGTTGGGCTAGGGTTCCCCGCTCGTTACTCGAACAATGACTCCAGCCAACCGCCATCTTGCATCCACTCGATCATGCGATTGGGAAAGTTCTGGATACTCACGAGGTTCGAACGATTCCCCATATTGAATCCGTGCCCGCCAGCCGCGTAGAGATGGGTTTCTACAGGAATACCCAGCGCCATGAATTTTGGTAAAACAGCCAAAATAGGGGCGACGTGGAATGAATCATCCATCGCACACAGGAAGAAGGTGGGAGGCGTCGCGGGGGACAGTTTACCCGCGGGAAATCCGATCGGCCCGGGATAGATACTCAGATGAAAATTGGGGCGACTAGTGGCACGATCGATGGGATCGGTGGCGGTTGGTTCGCCCGCGTGTTCGCCAAAGGAAACCATAGCGGATAGCTCGCCTCCGGCGGACCAGCCCATGATGCCAATGCGTTGGGGATCAATGTCGAAGTCAGCCGCGCGATGGCGCACGAGGCGCATAGCCCGTCGGGCGTCGGCGGCAGCGTGATCCTGAAGGGTGTAGGGGGAGCCCTCTTCGCGGGCTAGGCGGTATTTGACGGCAAACGCTGTTACCCCGCGGTCGGCAAACCACTGGGCCGGTTCGAGGCCCTCGGGAGGGAATACCAGTTGGACGTGTCCGCCGCCGGCGAAGATCACCACGGCCGCGCCGGTGGCGATTGCCGGGTCGGGTCGCACGACGGTGATGGACGGGTTGTGGATGTTTTTGACCCACCAGTCCTGAGCCTCTTCAGGTTCGTGGCGCCGCGTCTCGGATCCGGGCGCGCCGTCCGCCCAGAGAGGAATCACTTCAGGTTCGGCGAATGCGGGGAGCGCGGCGATCAGCGCGAGGGAAAAGCGAATCATGTTGGCGAGCATAACGAAACGCGGCGGTGGCGTCACGGCATCAACGTGCCAACGTTGACCGATCCTGTAGTCGGTCGCGGCTCGTCAGTCTTACTGGAAAAAGTCGCGCAGGTTCACCTGCGCCTGACTGGAGACCGCTACGCCGTTTTCGATGGCGGGCATGAACATGAGGTCGTTTATGATTTCGCCGATCTGGCCGGGCACGATGGAGGTCTCGTCGATCTTGATCACATGACCTTTGGCATCGACATGCACGGTAAGGGGGAAATCGAAATCTCCGGGGCGTTCGGAAGCGAGCAGGGCAGATGGGGCGAGGGACCAGGCGGGTTTGGCCGGTAGTGTCATCCCCCGGTTACCGGAGACGCGTTCGAGGGCCAAATACTCGAGCGCTTCATCACGGGTGAGGGCGAATTGCTTGGGCGATTGGTTGCTGACCAGTTCCTGGCCTTCGCGGTAGACGTGGAGATCGATATCAACGAGTTCAAATCCCGTGGGCATGTTGTCCTTGCGAATATGCAGCTTTTTGGCGGTGGGGCCGAGGCTTCCGATTTCTTGGAAGAAGACGACATCTGACGGTCCGTCTTCCCGGGTTTTGATCCGGACGATTCCCACCACGTAGGCATCTGCCACGGCATGGGGGGAGCTAATTGATGTTTTGATTATCAGGGCGTCGTGTTCCCCCTCGTTCCAGTCATCGGAGTCACCAGCGCGCGCCCCTGGATTGGTGAGATCGCCGAAATTGGTCGTGAAGTTATTGAGGTTCTGCACGGCATCTCCCGTGGGGTCCCCAAAGTCCACCACGCTGCCATCAGGCTGGACCTGTTCACCGGATGGTTTCCCGGCGGAGGCGGCGACCCCTTGATTGAGGATGTTTACCTGATCATCGGCATAGCTTTGGAGCGCTGATTGGCGACGCATCCACTCGCCGAGGTCCTGGGCGGTGCCTTTGGCAAACTCAGTTTCAACCTCGCTAAATTCGAGTGGGTTGCTGCTGAGTTTGGTCGCATGGATAAACTGCACGCGTTCCAAGCGGCTGGTAGGCAACGCCGGACGGTTGGGAGCGTCTAGCCGCGCCCGTTGATTTGTATAATCCGTGACAGTTGCAAACTCGTCCTGCCAGAGAGCTTTGATATCGATGCCAACGAAGAGTCGAATGTCGCGTTCCGGGGTCGGTTGGGAATTAACGGAGTGCGTTTTGACCGCCGCCAAGCTGGCGGAAGCAAGGCCCACGGTCAGCCCTAGTAGGGCGAACCCTCGCTGGGACTTGGGAAAATAAGAAGAGGATCGAGCGTTAAACATGAGCGAAGGTCTCTCAACAGGGACACCATCGTTTCAAAGGGTTCCCTTTTCGCGGGGAAAATAAAGCTTGGGGTTCGGCAACGTTCACCGGTTTTGTCCCGGCTTAACGGAAGAACGACGCCAAATTCGCCAAGGTATTCGAGGCGATTGCTTGGCCGTTTTCCAAACCGGGGTAGAAGGGCAGTTCCATCACGACATTCACGACTTTTCCCGGCACAAATTTATTAGGATCGATCCCGGTTACTTTACCATGCGCATCCACGTGAACGGTCAAGGGGTAGTCAAACGCGTTCGCTTTGGCGGTGGCAAAGAGCTCCTGCGGGGCCAGAGACCAAGCGGGTTCGGGGTCCATGGACTTACCGCGATTCTGGGATACCCGCTCCAGAGTGAGATACTCGTAAACCTGCTCGCGAGTGAGGGCATATTGCTTGGATGATTGGTTGCTGACCAGTTCCTGACCGTTGCGGTAAACGTGGATCTTAACGTCTCGCACTTTGAATTTATTGGGCAGCCCCTGTTTGATGATCCTGACCCGACGGGGTTTCTGGTCCAGGGATCCGATGCGATTGAAGAAAATCACTTCCTCCTCGGGGCTTTCGTCGGTGCTGATGGTGGCAACGCCCACAATATAGGCATCGTCGATATGGGTTGGGGAAGACACCTCGGCGGTGATCAACATCGCGGTGGATTTGTCGTTGTCTCGTCCGATGATCTCATCGGTAAAAGTCGATTCGTTGGTCATCGATCCGAAATCACTGAGTGCGGCTTGGGCATCGAGAGCACCTTGATTGGGTGCTGGACTCAGGTTTACCACGGGCGCACCATCGGCGCCTATCTCTGGATCTCCAGCGGCTCTCAAATCACTAATCAAGCCGGCGGTCATCTGGTTCCGATACGCATTTAACGATTGCTGATTACGCATGGCATCGCGGGCGGCGTGCACGTTGGCGGAGATTTGTTCGGTGTGGAGGTTTTCGATGGTCAGCGGATTGCGGCTGATCTTGGTCTTGTGGGTGAAGCGCACGTCGTCGACGTTGCGCAGGGAAACGAGGCCCTTCGAGCCGTCGGTGTGCACGCGATTATTTACGTAACCTTCGACCAAGGCGTATTCGTCGCCTTCGCCTACTTCTACATCGAGGCCGACAAAAAGCCGGTATTCAGTCCCGGTATTTGCAACCGGTTCAGCGGAGAGAACTTGGTCGGCAGCTGGCAGCGAAAGGGCGCCGGTTCCGATTATTGCTAAGGAAAGGAGATGGGCGGTTGTTCGGTGAGATATAACGGAGGTGGGGTGAGTGTTTTAACGAACGGGAAAAGTCGAATCTGGAGCGCTGAGCCGAGGGCGCGGGATTCGAATGATAGCGATGCTATCGAAAAAACGAGGCGAGATTCACCTGAGCAGTCGAAGCGATAGCCACGCCATCTTCGATCCCCGGGAAGAAGGGAAGTTTGGTTACGAGTTCCGCCACATTCTGGGGCAAAATGATGTTGGGATCGATGCTGGTCACGTTTCCTTTTTCGTCCACTTGGACGGTCATGGGGTAGTCAAAGGCATCTGATTTGGCCGAAGCGAAAAGCTCCGCTGGTGCGAGTGACCAGGCAGGTTCGGGAGCGAGAGATTTACCGCGGTTTTGGGAGACACGCTCGAGGGCGAGATATTCGTAAGCCTCGTCGCGGGTGAGGGCGAATTGCTTCTCGGATTTATCGGTAACCAGTTCTTGTCCGTTGCGGTAAATGTGGAGCTTTACGTCGAGGACTTCGAACTCTCCGGGGAGTCCTTCCTTCACGATTCTAATCTGTCGAAGTTTTTGATCGAGGCGGGGAACTCGATCGAAAAATACGACATCCTGGCTAACGCTTTCCTCGGTGCTGATCCGAGCGACTCCGACGATGTAGGCATCCGTGACTAGGGTCGGGGCTGAGACCTTAGCCGTGATCAGAAGAGCGGTGGGCACGCCTGCCTGTGCAGTCTTACTCCGATTGTTGATGTCCTCGGTCAATGCTTGTTGATCGGTAAACTTGTCCGCGATGTTGGAGAAATTGGTTATCTCGTTTTGCTTGTGCGATACTTGGGCCTGAAGTAACTCATCGTCGGTCCCGGCGGAGTTGGCCATTAATTCGTTCAATTCGCCCTCCATCGCAGCTGTTTGGTGGGTTTGGAAGTCCTGCAACGCCTGTTGATTCCGCATGGCATTGCGGGCGGCCTTAGCGGTGCTCGCGATTTGTTTGGCTGACAGATTTTTCACGGTCAGCGAGTTACGACTTAACTTAGGCGCGTAGATGAAACGCATGTCGTCTACCTTACGGAGGGAAACCAGATTGGGTGACAAATCGGTCCGGACGCGATTGTTCACGTAGCCTTCGATTAGGGCGTATTGATCGCCTTGGCTGACCTCGATATTGAGGCCAACAAACAAACGGTAATCACGATCGGGAACCGGGCGAGAGGCGACCGAGGATTGGGCACCGACGACATTGAAGGTGAGCGTGACGAGGGCGAAGGCGGCCAGGGCCTGAAAGGGTGTAACGCGGTGGAGAGACATAGCGCAGACGGGGTTGGGAGGAAGACTACAGAATGCTGGATACGAGGGACTGGATACGGGCGATTTGGGAACGCACGGCGGAGGAGGGTTCGAGCCGGTCGGCGCGATTCAGGTAGTCGACCGCCGTGGTGAAGCGGCGATCGGCGAGGGCTAGATTGGCGAGTTCCATACAGGCACGGTGTTCACTTTCCGAGACTTGCAGAGCAGATTGAAAAACGAAGATGGCGCGGTCGGGGTCGCCGCTTTCGCGGAGAGCTTGGCCGAGTCCGAGAAGGGCAAAGGGATTTAGCGGTTCGGTCTGCAGAATATTCTCGTAGGCTTCGCGGGAGGTGGACCAATCGGATTCGGCGGTGGCGATTTCTGCGCCGGCAAAGTGAAGCGCCTTTATTTGAGGCCACTGACTGGCGGCCGGCAGTTTATCCATCACGACGCGGGCGGCGGCGAGTTTACCTTCCGAGATGAGCGAACGGGTGTAGGCGATTAGCCGGGCTTGGCCAAATTCATCGCCATCTTTACCGATCGCTTCGTAGGCGAGGATCGCTTCGGGCACGAGTCCCAGGTTCACATACAGGTCACCGAGGAGAGCGAGAGCCGCTTGATCAGCCACCCCGAGTTGGTGGGCGATTTGGAGTTGAGTGGCGGCTTCGAGTCGACGGTCTAACGTAACGAGAAGGCTGGCGTAGAGCATCCAATGGCTGGCGTTTTGCGGTTCGAGGCGGACCATCTCGCGCACGAGTGATACGGATTGGGCGTGGCGGCCGTTGGTGAAATACAACTCGAGCAGTCCGCCGATCCAGTTGGGATCTTCGGGATTGGCGGTCATGGCCTGCATGAAGGCCATTTCGGCGGCGAGGGTATTGCCGGATTGGCGCATGCTGAAGGCGAGCAGCCCGAATGTTTGGGCATCACGGTCGCCGAGGTTCACGGCTTTGGCGAAACCGGAGGCGGCTTCGGTCCACTCCTCTCGCTGGTAGTGAATCATCCCGATGTTGTTCCAACCGCGGAGAAATTCGGGGTATTTGGCGACGGCGCTGTGGTAGCGTTCGAGGGCTTCGTCGATCCGTTGTTCGGCGTAGTAGAGATTACCGAGAGCGAGGTCGAATGCGGCGCTATCTTCCTCGGCGTCGCCGAGCATGGTTTCAAGCAACTGCAGAGCGAACGCGGCATTGGTTTCGACCATGGTCGAAATGCGCTCGTAGAGGGCGAACTCCGCCGCAGTCATATCGGGTTCACGCTCTTTGCGGAAGTTCATCGATTCGTTGATGATCTTGAATGGATCAACATCGGGATCGCCGGCATCCGCGTCGAGGAAGGCCGCGAGATCGATCTCGGGCTCGGGAGCTTGAGGCCCGGAGAGAGCCGAGTCGGATTGTCCGACCAGCGATAAGATGCCTGCAGCGAAACCAAGCGGAAGGATCAAGTAACGATTGAGCATGGGGAGAAAGACTTAGTCATAGCTAAAGGGAGAGTTGCTGCGGGAGGGTTTGATGCGCACGGATTGAATGACCAGACAGTTTACGGGCACACCGTTGCGCAAAGCGGGACGGAATTGCCACCGAGCAAGTGCTTCGATGATTTTCTCGTCGAGAGTGGGTCGGCCAGATGTCTCGACCAAAGTAATGTTACGGGAAACTCCTGCTCGGGTGACGACCATACTGACAATAACCCGTTTATCGCGTCGGTCTCCGATGTCTTTGCTGGTGACGTTGGGCGTGACCCGACTGGTCACAACGGGATGTTGGTCGACGTCGCGGTATTGAAAAATGTGATTCGGATCGGAGCCGACATCGAGCGAATCGGGTCGAATCGCATCGAGAGAAATTTCCAAAATCGGTTCAGCTTCGGGCAGCGGAATTTGATAGGTGAGCGGGGCTACGGCGATCTTTACGACATTGTCGGAAGCCAAGGGTTCGAGATCCAGCACGGTAGGCGGTGGAGGTTCGCGCATGGCGACCTCGGGCGGTGGCGGAGGAGCTGGCTCGAGAATAATACTCTGCAGATCGGCGATAGGCGGAGCAGGCTCGATGAACTCCGTTTTCTGCACGTAGGCTAATGTGAGTAAAATCAATCCACTCATGGCCGCACCGGCACACCATTTCAGCAGTTGACGGCCCCAACCCGAGGAGGGGTCGAGATCAAGCTGAAGAGGAGTGGTGGAAGTGGCGGGCATATGGGGCAGGGAGGGTTCTTTATCGTTACTCTTTATCTTTATCTAACGGTGGAGGGTGAGGTGATGGGACGGATACTGAGGGGCAGTTTTTCGATAACGAGAACGAGAAAGAATAACGAGAACGATTGGGGGCGGTGAGGCAGGTCGGGTGAGAAAGAGAAAGAGAAAGATAAAGAGGAAAGAGAAAGACTACACTTGGGGGTTACGGACTGCCGGCGCCGAGTCGGGTGGTGGCGAATTGGACGTGGGCTAATCCGGCCCGTTTAGCTTCGCTGTAAACTCCGGCGAAGGTGCCGTGGCTGGCTCGGCGATCGGCGCGGATGATGACGGTCGCTTCATCGCCGAAGGTTGCTTGGCGCAGGGCCGGGGCGACTTGGTCGATCCGGATGCGTTGGCCGTCGAAATAGATGCCGTCGTCCGCCGCGATGGCGATGAGCAGGGCGTTGCGATCGGTGATGGCTTCGCCGCGCGTGTCGGGTCGTTCAACTTCGATGCCGGGATCTTCCACGAAGACACTCGTGACGATAAAAAAGATCAGCAGGATGAATACACAATCGATCATCGGAGCAAGATCGATGGTGACCGTGCTGTAACGGTCATTGGTGCGGGTGGATTTCATCATACGGCGGCCTCCATTAGGGTGCTTTCAACGCGGACGAGATTTTGCTCACCGTGTTGCACGTGGCGTTGAGCGAAGTGGAGCAGGAGCACGGCCGGGATGGCGATGGCGAGTCCGGTTTCCGTGGTGATTAATGCGACTGAAATTCCATCGGCGAGACCTTCGAAAGACTTCTGACCGCTACGGTCGACGAGACTTTGGAAGGTGCTGATCATTCCGGTGACGGTCCCGAGCAGCCCCATCAACGGTGCGGAGGCGATGAGCGTGGAGATCACGAAACGTTGTTGATCATAAGTCTCTTTGAGTTCCGCGCGCAGGGTACGCACCCGGCCGAGCGAACCGAGCGAATCAGTGGGGGCGGCGGCGATCTGGCGGCGGGCCGAACGCACGGTGAAGTAGAGGCCGAAACAGCGCGCATAGAGCACGATCGAAAGGAGCACTAGCGGCACCATAATGGGACCGCCTTGATTGAGGAGTTGCCAGAGCGTGTTCATGCTTCGGTTTGGGAGACGCGGTGGTCCTCGGAGGCGGTGACGAACTCGACGGCGTAGCGTTCGAGGAGGGAGAGATTCTTCTGCGTGCGGTAGGATAAAAAGCCGTGTAGCACGAGGGTGGGAATAGCGACACAGAGACCGAGCTCAGTGGTCACCAGCGCTTCGGAAATACCACTGGATAATTTACCGGCGTTGCCCGTGCCGAAGACGGTGATGAGCGTGAAGGTTTTCACCATGCCGACCACGGTTCCTAGAAGACCGAGGAGCGGCGAAGCGGCCGCGATCACGGCGAGGAGGGGAAGCCAACGTTCGTGGTGCAGTCGTTCGCGGAGGATGAGTGCGTGCAGATGTTCCTCGAGGACTTCCTTGGGCTTATGCATGTGGCGCAACCCGGTCGCGAAGAGATCGCGACTGGTGGCGTGCAATGGCGCGAGTAATGCCTCGGAAGCTGCAGCGCCCTTGGTGGCCACGTGTTCGAGTAGCGCCATCGTTCGGGAAGGCGCGTCGACGGAGAGTTTGCGCAGATCGAGGAGCTTGATGAAGGACGTGAGTAGGGCGAATGCACCCAGCCCCAGAATGACGTATCCGACGACCCCGCCTTTGTTGATGTGATCAATCCAGTCGCCTTGGCTCTCGCGCAATTGCAACGCTTTGCCACCGGTGACATCGGTGGGAACCTCCGAAACTTGTCCGGCGGCGAGGGCGCTGGCCTGTGCGCTGGTCCAACCTGGAATGGCGTAAATGAGTGGGGTGGATCCGTCGTCGCGGGTGCGCACGGTGCCGATGACGGTACCGTCGTTGCTCACGAAAAACGATTCGGGTCCGACCAGAATAAACTGGCCTTGAGTGAGATCGCGGCCTTCGGCGGATACGGCGGTTCCAGCCACGGATTGGCCGCCGAGGGCGGCTTTGACCCGAAGCAGAATCATTTCCGCGGTATCGGCCGCGGCGGTCACGTCGGGGTCGGCATTGGCGGGATCGAGTTTGGAGCGTAGATTGTCGATCGTGGTGCTCCAGTCGCCGAGTCCGAGTGCGCCGGAGGTGTTGCGCCACGTGGTCAATCCCTCCGCGGCGGAAGTAGCAAAGTAGCTGATTTTCAGACGTTGCGCATCAGCCTCCTGTTCGCGACGAGCGCGATTGGCTTCAAAGTTTCCGGCGACGATGCGTTGCCGATCCATGTCGGCGCGGGCCTGCAGGATGCGATCCTCCGTGGCGCGGAGTTGATTAAGTCGGGGGATTTTATCTTCCGCGATACGGGTCCGGGCGGTGTTAAGATCCTCGGTCGCGGTTTCGATTTTCTCGGCGTATTCGAGGGCGACTTCAACGAGCTTGGCATCGAAGGCTTGCGTTTCTTGGGCGAAAAGCGCGGCGGGTGCGAGGAGGGCGGCGATGAGCGTGAGGCGAATCATTTTTCACCTCCCGTGATTTGAAAGGGAAGGCTTACAAAGTCGGGTGGGACATCGTCCTGTCGCACATCGATGAGTTTCGTGGCGGCTTCAACCAGACGGGGTGCGGGCACCCAGGTCCATTGGCCATCGATGGGCCGTCCGATGAAGGCCTCGCTGGCGGAGCGGTCTAAGGCGCAGGCTTGGGCCAGCCCCCAATAAACCACTTCGAGCAAACGGTCTTCACCCCCGGATTCGACCGGGATGATTTCTTCGGTCAGCACGAAGGTTTGGTTGAATTGTTGGCAACGATTCAAGATGGCCATGGTGTGGCGCATGCGATCGGCCGGCTTCAGGTCGGAGCCTGCGATACTACGATAAGGAAGATCGAGGGCAGCGGAGAGTCGGGGGGGGAGCGCGGGGCGCAAGGCGATCAGCTCAGCGGAGAGTAGGGTGAGACGATCAACAGTTTCGTCGATCCTGGCTTCGTTGCCCTGATTGCGGGCGGTGAGCCGGGCGATTTCGTCGCTGTGTTTGGTCGACTCGGCGACGAGGGCCCGATTCTCGAGTTCGAGTTGATCAGCTTGAATGTTGAGACCTGAAATTGAAGCGTCGAGCACCTCGCGTTCGGTAGACCAATCGGTCTCGAGGCGGGACGTTTCGGAACGAATCCGGGACCATTCGGCGGCGGATTCCTGAATGTCGTTTAAGGGCGAGGCGAAAGCGGTTAGGCTGAGCGAAATCGATGCAAAGACGATTTTGATCAACCCACCAGAATAGGTGCTGGGCAGCTTGAAGGGCATAAGCAGAATGTTCGAACCACCGGGGTTCGCGGGAGGGCAGGGAAAGAAAAGCGGGTTTAGGTCGAGTTCACTCGGGTGACGAGTCGCACGAGTGAAAGGACATATTGAGAGCATTCGGGGGAGGCGTGCGAGCCTGCGAACTATTTTTTTCATGATTATTCAATCACTCGGATTGAGCGCGATATTGGATCCGCCGATACTCCATCTGGCCTTGATCGCCTTCGACTCCGAGAGGTCCGATAGCAGGCAACTCAAACGCGACGGGCAGGGGGTCACCATTGCAGGTCGCCGTGAATGAATCGCCCTTCACGATGACTACCAGCTCGTTCCATTCTTGAGGGTGGTAATTAGGCAGGTCCTTCCAGGGGCCAGCGAGGATGTAGTCGCGGCATTGGAGCTGCGGTCCGCGGAGGTAAACTCCGCTGTCGGCATTGGGCGTGGCCCGAAACTCGAGCCGCAGTTCGAAGTCAGCGCCGAATTCCTGGTGGGTCCAGAGTTGTTGAATTTTGCGGCCTTCCGGCGGAATGGTGACCACGAGGCGGCCGTTGATGGCGGCGAACCGCCCGTCGGGTGAGACGGTCAGACCATCGAAGTTTTGGACGACCTCGACGAACGGCCATTCGGGAGCGTTGGGATCCTTGGACTGCCAGCGTAAAGCGCTTGCACGATCTTTGGCCGAAGTGGGTCGATAACCCCAGCCAGTCAGATCGCGACCATTGAAGAGGGACGTGTATCCGGGCTCTGGTGACCAGCCTTTATCGACGGTTCGATCCACGAAGCCGTAGGTAGCCAATAGTGGCCACAACGCAGCTCGCCATTTTACGTAACCCTTTTTGTTAGGGTGGAGCAGGTCAGGCATCTCGGCGGCCTTCGCGTTACCGTCTACGTTGGCGAAGAGACTCCAGGTGTCTAGGATACGGACTTGCGGGTGGCCTTTGAACGCAGCGCGGTAGCGGTCGTTCAAGTCGCCGATGAGTTCAGGGCCGCGTTTCTTGGCCGGATCGCTGGGAAAGGTCGCGCATAGAATGATGGGGAGGTCGGCATTGTGCGTGCTGATCCGATCAACGAGGAGTTGCACATTGCTTACGATGGCGTCGGCGCGGGTGACTTCTTCGATGTCATTGGTGCCGATGAGTAGCACGATGCCGCTAGGATTTAGCGCGAGCACATCGTGGTCGAGACGAAGGAGCAGACCGCGGGTGGTATCGCCCGAGATACCTCGGTTGGCGGTTTTTACGTCGGGAAAGGCGCCGTCGAAATCGTCGCCCCAGCCTTGAGAGATAGAATCGCCGAAGAAAACGAGCGCGCCCTGATCGGCGTCGACCTGTTTGGCCCAGGTTTTGCGTTTATCGAGCCAGAGTTTTTGAAACCAGGTGTGGCGCCGGAGAGAGCCTCGGCCCGGTAAACCGTCATCGACGGCCGGAATCGCCAGCTCGTAAAGTGGCGGTGACGGCGGGACCTGGTCCGGCTTCGCGTTAATCGAAGAAGCGAGGGCGGCACTGGCGACGGCGAGGACGGTAAGCAGGCGGGGTAGCGTTCGCATGTCCTCAAGTAATAGACGCAGAGTGCACGGAGGGGAAGTTTGTAACCGTCCTCCTTTTTGAAATCGTTAAGCAGGGTGATCGGTAAGCAAGATATCCGCGAACGGAGGTAATTGAGAATGGCAGCAGCGCAAGAGGTGACCCAGTTTTTTTTGAGAAAACAGCCCTCTGCTTCATGAAAAGACTTACTCCTACTCGTTTCGATTCTTCCCGCCGGGTTATGCCCTGAAACCTTCTGTTTGCATTGTTGAGCGCCGGTTGGGTCTCTGGTGAAATGGACCTAGATCGATTGGCTCCGATCGAGGCCGGCCAAGAGATTCCCGCGGCGGATTTTTTCCGTCCGGCGATGTTCGTCATTCCCGAGGTCAATCCGGGAGGCACCCACGTGGCGGCGCTATCGTCCGGTGGCACCGAGAGCCTCAAATTGGTGGTGCATGAATTGGAATCTGGAGATTCATGGTTAGTCGAGGGGCTGGGTAACATGGATGTGGAACAGTTTAGTTGGCTGGACGACGACCGTTTGATTTTGACCGCAAAGCATTTCGCCCGGGGCGGTCGAGGTTTGATGGCGGTCAATCGGAAAGGACGCGCGCGACCTTATCCGATTGTGCAGCAGGCATCGTTTGAGCCGATGGGGTCTCCGCGGGAGGATCGTCTTCGATTGCTCGCGATGGTTCGGGCTTCAGGGGTGACGGATGATCGCGGCGAAATGGTGGTGTTGGATACGAGTTTGGAGACCGCCATCATGATCGATGCGACGGCTGCGAGTGTGGAAGACGGCGAGCGGATGGAGCGGCAAAATCGTCGAGCAATTAAGGAACAGATCACGTTGCTCGATATGGGAGTTTCCCAACGCTATGTTTCAGATGGGAACGGCCAATTGGCTTACGGAATCGTGACGGATGCCGGTCGGGAATACCTGCATGCCTGGGATGGTAAAAAGTGGACGCAATCACCGGTCGATCTGGAGGCGATGACGGTGCACGGCCCAGGCGTGGAGCCGGGGCAAGTCGTGGTCAGCGTGCATCGCTATGATGGTGCGGTGAGTCCGGTCCACCTGATGCACGCGGCGACCGGGGAATTGGGTGCGGAAATTTTGAAGGATACATCCTACGACTTTGACGGTTGGATCATCCGGGACCCTGGGACGCGCAAAATGGTGGGCCTGCGCTACAACCGCACGTTGCCGGCGTTTGTGTGGTATGACGATGGCTACAAACAGCTACATACGATGTTCAAATAGCAGTTTCCTCGGCAGGTGGTGGACATCGTGAGTGTGGATGATGCGACGAATGTATTTGTGCTGGCGGTGCATGACGACCGCAGCCCGGTCAGTTATCATATTGCGAATCTCGAGAAAAGATCGGTGGGCCCGCTGAAGACGTCACGCCCATGGCTCGACTCCAAACGCCTCAGTCGGGTGAGCATGTTTAAATTCAAAACAGCAGAAGGGCACAAACTGGATGCCTTTCTCACTTTACCAGCTGGGACCTCGGCCGATAACCCCGTGCCTTTGGTGGTGTTACCTCATAGCGGAGTCTCGCTGTGGGGTAATCGGCCCAAGGATGTGCACGGTTACAATGAAGTCGCCCAATTCCTCGCGAGTCGCGGTTATGGGGTGCTCCAGCCGAACTATCGTGGCACTCCCGGGACGAATTGGATGTTCCCGGAAGCGGACCAGTGGGATTGGTCCAAGATGCATGACGATGTGTCTCGTGCGACCCGCGCCGCCTTAAAAACCAAACTCTTCGATCCCGCCAGAGTTGCGATCATGGGCGATGGCATGGGGGCGTATCTGGCTCTCTCCGGTGGCGTGCACGAGGCGGACCTCTATTCCTGCGTGGTGGGTATGAACGGTTTTTATGACTGGGGGCAGGTGATGCGCGCCCTGCAATATGACATCCATTCCAATGCCGCCTACAGTCGGCTCGATTTCAAAATGGGTTCGGAGAATGATAACGAAGCCAAGTTTCGTCGGATGACTCCGACTAACTTTATCGATCAAATGCGTGCGCCTATGCTGGTCACGCAGGGCCGCGATAGTCCCGAACTCACTCGTCTGGAATCCCGCCGACTGCTCGGCGAATTGAACAAGGCCGGGGTGAAACATGACTCAATTTTCACGGACCGAGAGGGGTGGGGCGAATTCGATTTGGAAAATCGATTACAGGTTTTTGAGAAAATTGAGGCCTTTTTGGCCGATAATATGTAGTCTCGGCGGGGTGAATTCCTGTGAGATCAGTGAAATTTCTGCGTGCGGTGGAACCCAGGGTTTGTTTCGGTCGTCCTTTTATGTCCTAGCGTTCCGCGGCGATTCTCGCTTGTTGGACCCGCCCAACCCTCGTTTTTAAGATGAAATCCCCCCGTATGCCGCATTACTTGTGGTCCCTTTCTTGTGTCAGTTTCGGAATGTTTGCTGCGACCTTGGTCGCGCAGGACGAGGAGCCGGCGACCATTTCCTTTCCTGCCGCCAGTAACGCCGAGGCCGCGCCTGCGGCCCCTACGGCCGTTGCCGCGGGGTTGACCGCGGCCGACTTCATGCGGTCACCGCTGGTCCGGAATCCGGACCTAAACCCCAGTGGTAGCCATGTGGCAGCGCTGTTCTCAGGCGGCGGCGAGGCCTACCAACTCATTGTGCGTGATCGCGTCTCTGCCTCCGATATCACCCTTGGAGGCGGCGACGCTGCAATGGTTGATACGTTCCGGTGGCTGGACGACACCCGCATCGCTTACAATCTTATCAGCTACGATGGTCGCGATATTGGCCTGATGGTGGCCGATATCACGGATCCAGCCAACGCGTATCCGATCTATCAATATGGCGCGGCCCGCATCGTGGCGGTTCCACCGGATAATCCCCTCCAGCCGCTCGTCTGGGTTTCAGTGGGGGCGGAAGATGGCAGCCCGGCGGTGGTTGAGCTCGATGCCGCCACTAATCGCGGTGGGTTTATCGACGTCCGGGCTGAGGCGGAAGATGAGGGCCTGGTGGCGGTGGCCCAGCGTCACTCCGAGACTATTTTGAGCGTGGTGCCATTGCCCGAGGGCAACCAGTTGGGATACCTCCCCGATGGGACGGGTCGATTGGGCTACGCTTACACCGTGATCGACGACGAGGTCTTCATGCAGGTTTGGGATGGCAAAGAGTGGTTTGTCTCTCCGCTCGATTTTACCCGCGCTGATGTCGTAGATGTTGGCAGTGAGCCAGGGCAGTTGGTCATGCTGATCGACGGTAACCCCGGCGAAACGAAGACGCTGCGCTACGTGGATGCGGTGACGGGAACCTTAGGAGAGATCCTCCTCCAGGATGCAGAATATGATTTTAATGGTAGTGTTTTCCGCGATCCCGCCAGCCGCGTGATCGTGGGGGCTTTCTATGATCGTAATGGTCCGACTTCGACGTGGTTCGATGAAGGCTACCGCGAAGTGCAGAAAGCTTTGAACGGCTACTTCCCCGGTAAGGTTGTGCGTTTGGTCGATGTGAGCGATGACGGCAATGTGATGCTCGTGGGTGTCACTTCCGATCGCGATCCGGTCGGTTACTTCGCGGTCGATCTGAAAGCCAAGAAGATCGACGTGGTGCAAGGTGAACGGCCGTGGTTGCCGGGCAAACTCCTTAGCCCAACGAGCATCCTTAAATATACAACCGCGGACGGGAAGAAGTTGGACGCCTATGTGACTCTCCCGGAGGGCACGACCAAGGCTAATCCGGCACCGTTGATTGTGCTGCCTCACGGTGGCCCGTGGGCGCGTTCTTCTTGGGGCTTTGATTCAGAGGCTCAAATGCTCGCCTATCGCGGTTATGCGGTGATCCAGCCAAACTACCGTGGTTCGACGGGTTACGATTGGATGTTTACGGAGGCCGAACGCGGTGACGTCGCCATGATGCACAGCGATGTGACCCGCGCGGTGCGCGCCGTGCTCAAGACGGGCATGGTGGATCCGGAGCGAGTAGGAATTTCTGGCGGCGGATTTGGCGGTTATCTCGCGGTGACGGGTATGGTCGAGGAGCCCGATCTCTACGCCTGTGCTGTCACGGTCGAAGGCATCTACGATTGGCAGAAACTAGCCAGCGAGATCGGCCTGGAGCGTGAGCGCAACCAGACCTATGGTCAGCTGTTCACGTTGTTGGGTGATCCGGGTTCGGAAGCAGCTAAATACGACATGATTTCTTCCGGTCGTCGCGTGAATCAGATCAAAGGACCTGTTTTGGTGGTCAGCGCAAAAGATGGCCAAACGTTCGAAGCCCAACAGGCCCGCGAGTTGATCGATGATCTGTTGTCAAAAGGCGTGCCTTACGGAGTCCACTATATCGATGGTTCGATTATGGTGTTACAGAATCGCGTTGCATTGTTCGAGCGCATGCTCGGTTTCTTCGATAAGAACTTGAAGTAATTTGTCCCCAAACAACCTCAGTCTTTAGCGCACCTCTTTCGGGAGGTGCGTTTTTTTGACTCTGTTTAGAGAGGGAGGATGAAACCTGTAAGATGCCATTTGTCACGCGGGCGAATGCCGTCACCAACTTCCAGTATTTGGTGGCGTGATCGTCCGACTGCGCCCACGGATCGACCTCTTGGCTCGTCTAATTTCGACGCCGTCTGGGCGAAAAATACCGCCTCGATATCGAAACCCAATTCATCAACGCCGACTCTGCCGACTTAGGCCTCGATTCCCTTGCGGACGACTCATGAACACGGCCGGTATTTTTAAGAAAGGCCGCACGGGATAACGTAATAGTGTCGATGAGGGCTCAAATCGAGATGCAACATGTCAGAGCCATAAAGCCCGACCCACCCAGCAAGCCGCGTCTAAATGTGGGTCGGGCTTTACTCCCGACATCGGGAACCCGCCCCATCGGAGTAGCGTTGTTTCCTCTTTTATCCTCTGTAAAACCAGAAGCAGGGTGGCCCGCCCCGCCCGTCAGTTGCCGTCGAGACCTCCCCAAGGGGTGATGGTATCGAGAGCTGGAATGATCACGCGGCGGAGTTCTAAGAAATCCAACATGCCGGTGTGGCGGTAGATGACCTCGCCCTTTTCGTCGACGAGTAGGGTGTGAGGCAGGGCGCCGTTCCACTCGGGGTCGATGGCTTCGATGTTGGCGTATTTATCGGTGTCACCGAAAATGGTGTTCTTCATCGAGGCGTGTTGGCCTTGGAGGAACTTGAGCGCCTTGCCTTCCATTTTTGGATACTCAGCGGCGATCGTGACCATTTCAAAATCGCGGTTACGAAATGTGACATTGGTGTTAACGAGGTCGGGGAATTCTGCGATACAAGGGCCACACCACGTTGCCCAGATGTTGATGAGCCGAAGTTTGCCGGAGTCCTTGTTTTCGCGCAGAGCGATGAGGTCGGCGGCGACAGCGTGCTCAAGCGTAACGGGTTCTTTTTTGAGACTCTCGGCCCAGGTCTTGTTGTAGCCCTCGGCCTTTTCAGCCCACTTGACGGAGCACCCAAATACGCGAGTGGTGGGTTCGGCAATCGTGCCGCCAGCGAGCAGCGTATCGAGGGCATCGCGGGTATCATGGGTTTTGATGTATTGCGGAAGCTCGGCATCATCGATGCGGCCTTGGAAGACCAACTTGCGATCTTCGCCGTAGATGAAGACGTGCGGAGTGGCGATAGGTCCGAACACGCGGGAGATTTCCTGAGTGGGTCCGTCGTCGAGGTAGGGAAAATTGAAACCCTTGTGCTTCGCGCGGATGATCATTTCGTCGAAGGTGTCACCCACGTCAGTGTAAGACATCTCGTCGAGACGCACGGCCGCGGCGTTGTTGGGATTAATCGCGATCACGGCCACGCCTTTATCGGCGTAGTCGTTGGTAAGATCGATCAGTCGTTGTTCGTAGCGCTGCGCGGTGGGGCAGTGGTTGCAGGTGAAGACGAGACACAGCAGTTTGGCATCGGCAAAACTCTCTGGGGTGTAGGTTTTCGCCTCGAATGTGGTCCCCTCGATTCCGGGCAGTTCGAATTGGGGCAAGGCCGAACCAATGGCTTGAGGCTTCGGAGAATCATTCGCGGCGAATAACGAGGTTGAAAACAGGGCGAGGACTGCAAAAGCAGCAGAGGTAAACCGGGACATCCCGGGATTCTTGATGTTCTGCCCGTAATTCGCAAGTCACCCCGTTGCTACCTGTTGAGCAGATCTGGTCTTAGTCGCGATTGCGGTGGTAGTGACTCTTGATCAGAGCGTCGTTCAGCACCTCGGTCTTCAGGTGGGTGAATGCCTTCTCGGCTCCCGTGTCTTTGAATAGAGGAATGCCAGATCCGAGGAGCACCGGCACCCGGGTGATAATCATCTCGTCGATCAAATCTTCGCGGAGGAAGCTGGAGATAAGCGATCCGCCGTCGATGTAGAGCTGTTTTATGCCGCTCTTTTCCAGATCCGCTAGCACTTCCGCAATGGGGCCACGATGGAGGGTAACTTGTCGGCCAATCGCTCAGGTATTGCCTCGAGGGTGGTGCTGAGCACATGCACCTGTTTCTCGTAAGGCCAACCGTCGAAGGCCAAAACCACGTCGAGGGTCTTTCGGCCCATTAGAATGGCGTCGATCTGGTTATTGAAATCTGCCCAACCGTAGTCGTCACCGGAGGGATTGGGGATCGAATTGAGCCAATCCAATCCGCCATCCTCCGTGGCGATAAAACCGTCAAGACTGGTGGCGATGTAGACGATGCAGTTCATGGGTTCGTTAGCTACTAGATCGGGCGCAGTTGGTCGTCGAGAGACTTGGTCGCAGCGAGTGTCTTGCTGCCGGTGTGGGCGGTGCTTTTCTTTTCGAAGACGAGGACGTGGCATTCTTCTTCGGCGATAGGGTTGTGCATCACTCCGGCGGGGATCACGACCATTTCTCCCGGCCCGAGGGTCAGCTTCTGGTCCTCGAGTTCAATGATGAGTTGGCCGCTGATCACCAGAAACAGCTCATCTTCGTGGTCGTGCTGATGCCAGGTGAAGGAGCCCTTGAGTTTGGCAATCTTGGCCAGGTAGGCGTCGTCCAGTGCACCGACTACGCGGGGCGACCAGTGCGCATCGAGCTTGGCGAATTTTTCAGCGAGATTGATTTTGGAAATCATGGGTAAGGGTAAACGGTTAGCGGTGATGCTCTTCGAGGTGTTGGCGGAGGAGATCCTTGCCGTAATCGTTGCCGTTGGGGGTGCGGATGATGGTGTGGATGTGGTCGCGGATGGGGTTACGCCCTGGGTGCAGCGAGCGCGTGCCAACGGGACCTTGGTGATCGAACTCGATCAAGATGACGGGGGAATGGATGCGGTAGTAGAACACGGCGTCGTAGTCGGTGGAGCCGATCCAAGCGAACCACGTGTCGTCCAGATGGGCTTCGATTTGTTGCATCCAGATCGCAGCATGGCCCTCGCGGAGGTTGCCGATGTAGTTTTCGGCGAGAGCGAGGAATCGGGATTTTTGCCCATCCGTAAACGTGGCGACGGAGATTCCGGCGTAGTCGACGATGGCGTTATCTTTGAGGGCTTCGGCTTGGATGGAGTTACGGCGTTTTTGGGTATTCAGCGTCGCAGCCTTTTGTTGCTCGGATGAGAGAGACTGCATGAACGCGAGGCCATCGTTTTGCTCAGCCTGCAGGACCTTGTTACCCGCGTATTTTCCGGTTAGGGCGTGGGCGGGTTCAGCGCCGAGGAACGTTGGCGTCATCACGATTTGATCTCCGAGAATGAAGGCGTTGATAACGAGATGATGTCCGTCGATCTGCCAGCCCCAGGGATCGGTGGCGGAAGGCACTCCCATGACCGTGAAAAAGTAGAGTTCTTCGTCCAAATGCATCGCGCCGTCATTGAGCTCTTTGAGAGTCTGGTCGGTTTTGCGGATGGCGTCCGTCAGGTCTAAACCCCGGGCACTCAACGTGGCGGACATCAGATTGCGAGCCGCGGCTTTCTGGGTATTATTCATTTCCCTCAGACTGGTGCCTTGCCGCGTGTAGATGCCGTTATCCACATTGAACCAGCGGCGCCACTCCGTGTCATCTACCGCAAATTGGGTCTGCAGCAGTTGAGCCCCGGTGAGTGATTTTAGAAACGTTTCGGCGGCAGCGGAAATGGCGGTGGTGCTGACGCCGGTGGGCTCAATTTTGAACAGACCGGGCTGAATGCCATCGGCGGTCTTAACCCCTACGTAAGGCTCGGTGATTGCCGCCAGTTCCCGGTCGGTAAACCGCTTTTTGGCTCCGAGGGTGCCGCTGTCGTAGGCGGTTTGGGCGTAGGAAAGCGTCGCGACCGAAAGCAAGATCACGAGGTGGGGGAGGAAACTTCGCATGCCTTTGCATGTCACCGGGTGAGATGAGAGGCAAGGGTCGGTCGCCGAATCCTCTCGGCTTGCGCGACGACGTGGGTTGCCCAGTGTTCTGGATTGTTTCGTCCTATGAATATGTTCTCGCTTCGCTTTCGTTCTTACATGGTCACGATCGGGTTGGGTTTAGCCGTAACCTTATTTGCTTCGCCTGATCCGGAGCTCGTGTCGATTCGGGCGGGCTGGAGTGAATTCAAGTTCCAGTCTCAAGCTCGAGAGATCCATGATCGTTATCTGACTCTTGATACTCATCTCGATGTTCCGCTCATGTTGCGGACGCCGGGTTTTGATATTAGCCGGGAGCACACGTGGGTGGATCATGCGAGTCAGGTGGACTTCCCCCGCATGAAGAAGGGTGGATTGGATGGAGGCTTCTTTGTCATTTTTGTGCCCCAACGTTTATTAGATCAGGAACTGCGCGCCTATGCGGTGGACGAGGGATTTCTGATCGCCAACTTGATCCGCGAGACCGTGGGGGCTCATGCTGATCTCTGTGGCTTGGCAACGACTCCCGCTGAGGCCCTGGCCCTCAAAGCGGCGGGCAAGCACGTCGTATTCATGGGCATCGAAAACGGCTATGTGATCGGTCGCGATATAGGGTTGTTGGAGGAGTATCACGAACTGGGCGTGCGCTATTTTGGTATCGTGCACACGCGCCACAACGACCTCGGCGATTCGTCCACCGACGGTCGGGGGCCGATGCACTTTGGTTTATCTTCATTGGGCCGGGCGGCAGTGGAAGCATGCAATCGTCTCGGCATTATGATCGATGTTTCGCATGCCTCCGACAAAACCACTTGGGACATTTTGGAACACACGAAGGCTCCCGTTCTTGCCTCCCACAGTGGCAGTTACGCTGCTTATCCGCATCCGCGGAATCTCAATGACGCATTGCTCAAAGCCATCGCGGACGGCGGCGGTGTCGTGCAGATGAATATGTTCAGTTCCTATATTATGGAAACCACCTCCAACCCCGAGGCGGCCGCCGCGACGAAAACGTGGGGCGCCAAATACCGGGGCAATGAAATCATTTCATCGGAAATGACCGAGCAAGGGCTGTTGGAGCGGGTGGAACTCAAGCGGGCGTTTCCGCCGGAGTTGTCCGACATTCCGACCGTAGTCGACCACATCGACCACATGGTAAAAGTGATGGGCATCGACCACATTGGGTTGAGTGGTGATTTCGATGGCGGTGGTGGGGTGGCGGATCTGATGGATGTCAGTCAGATGATGAATCTGACCGTGGAGATGTTACGCCGCGGCTACTCGGCCGAAGATCTCGGGAAAATGTGGGGCGCCAATGTGATGCGGGTGCTGGCCGAGGTGCAGGCCCTAGCCGACAATTAGGAAAAGGATAGATTCGCCGATCGAGGGAGGGATGGACCGCTGGGCCGTCTGATCCTGCCTCTATGCGTGTGCTCGAGTTTCGTTCATTCTACTTCCCCTCAACCCACGGACGGCCCAGCGGTCCGTCCCCACCTTTCAAATTCAACATTGATTGGCTCTCGGCTTGCGGTCGGTCGCGACGCGGTGTGCGATGGGTGCCTTTCTTACCTACCCATGAAAATGTTATCCCGAATCACGCTTATCGCGCTCGTCGCGGTCTCTACCGCCTTTGCCAACCATCACGAAAAAGACGAAATGCCCTCCCTGGCCGCCCAATTGGGGTTGCAGCTCTGGAGTCTGAAGTCGCAATTCGAGAAGGACGTGATCAGCACGCTCGATGTGGTGGGGTCTTATGGCGTCAACTATGTCGAAACTGCGGGCACTAACGGCATGGTGCCCGAGCAGTATCGCATGGAGCTGAGCAACCGTGGCAAGCAAGTCGTCAGCGCTCATGTCCAGTATGGTGACTTAGTGAAGAATTTTGAGGCGGTGCTCTTGGACGTCGTCGCACTCGGCGTCAAATATGCGGTGATCCCTTGGATCCCTCACGAGGGTGCGTTCACCGAGGACGATAACAAGAAGGCGATCGAAAATCTCAAAATCTGGGGGCCGAAATTCGCCAAGCATGGCATCAAGTTTGCTTACCACCCACACGGTTATGAATTCGGTGCCGGCAAGGAAGAGGTCACGTTGTTCGACAAGATGGCCCGGGCTACTGCGGGTCATGACGTGTATTTTCAGATGGATGTTTGCTGGGTGGTCTACGGCGGGGAAGATCCCGTAGCTCTGCTCAACGAATACAAGGGTCGCTGGGTCAGTCTGCATATCAAGGAAATCGCCAAGGGCGTCGAAGTTGGGTTTGTGCGGCCTAATCTTTCACCGGAAAATCGAGTCGTAGTCGGCACGGGTCAGATTGACTGGCCCGCCGTGATCGGCACCGCCCGCGCTCAAGGCATTGGATTGTTCTTCATCGAAGATGAAGGCGTGAATTCTCCTCGTGATATTCCACTCAGCATCGCTTACCTCCGTAGCCTAAAACTCTAATCTCCTCGCGGAGCTTACCCTATGCCGCTCATCACCAGCAGCAAAACACAGCCCGAGTATGACGTAATCATCGTCGGCTCTGGCGCCGGCGGTGGCCAAACCGCTTACACCCTCACCATGGAGGGCGTGAAGGTTCTCATGCTCGAAGCCGGTCGCAGTTATGATCCGCAGACTGAAACAGCTATGTTCCAGACGGGTGCAAAAGCGCCGCTGCGCGGCTCGAGCACACCGGACAAACCCTTTGGGTTTTTCGATGCCACCATTGATGGCGGTTGGACGTCGCCGGGTGAACCCTACGTGAGGGCCAGTCCGGGGAGAGCGAATCAGTTTAAATGGTGGCGAGCACGCATGATGGGCGGTCGCACCAACCACTGGGGACGACTTTCGTTTCGCAATGGCCCCTACGATTTCAAACCACGGTCGCGGGATGGGCTCGGGTTCGATTGGCCTCTGGATTACGAGGACCTCGAATCGTATTACGAGAGGGTTGAGTTACTGATCGGCGTTTACGGCGAAAACCATGGCATGGAAAACACGCCAGATTCTGCGCCAGGCGTATTGCAGCCTCCACCCGCGCCGCGGGTGGGTGAAAGACTGCTGAAGAAGCGATCGGCCGACATCGATGTGCCGGTGGTGGCCGCTCATCGCGCGGTCCTGACGCAGCGGCAGGACTCGAAGAACATTCCGGCCAAATTGCACCCGAACAACCCCAAGGCGCAGCGTGTTTTGCGCGAAGCAATGGACAGTCGCGCGGCCTGTTTCTGGGCTACGTCATGTGGTCGCGGTTGCTCGATTAAAGCCAATTACCAATCGACCACGGTGCATCTTCCGCCGGCACTCAAAACCGGCAATCTCGATATCGTGCCCAACGCCATGGTGCGCGAAGTAGAAACCGATGACGCGGGTCGCGCCACGGGAGTCGTTTATATCGACAAAACCGATGGCACTGAACACCGGGTGAAAGCCCGGGCCGTGGTGCTCGCGGCCAGTGCTGCCTCGACTGTGCGTATCATGCTCAATTCCAAGTCGAAACGTTTCCCGGATGGCGTAGCCAACTCCACCGGTCTCGTTGGTAAGTATCTTATGGATACGGTGGGCGCATCCGTCAGCGGACAGATTCCGATGCTGGAAAACCTGCCGCCTCTCAATGAGGACGGCGCCGGCGGCGCTCATGTCTACGCGCCGTGGTGGCTCTACAAAGAGCAAATAGCAGGGAAGCTCGACTTTGCTCGGGGCTACCACATCGAAATGGGCTCCGGCAAAATGATGCCGAAGATGGGCACGGGCAGTGGACTTGAAAAATTTAATGGTGGTGGTTCTTGGGGTAAAAACTTCAAGCAGGATGTGCGCCGTTATCACGGTTCCTTCTGTGGCATGGCCGGTCGCGGTGAAATGATTCCCAACGAAGATTCCTACTGCGAAATCGATTCGATCGTGAAGGACCAGTGGGGCATTCCGGTGCTGCGTTTTTATTGGAAGTGGTCGGACCACGAACTCAATCAGGTTGCCCACATGCAACAGACATTCGCCGATATCATTTCGGCCTGTGGCGGCCGGGTGCTCAGTGGCGGACCGGAAAAGGATCGTCGCGACGCCATCCACCCGGGAGGCGATATCATCCACGAAGTGGGTGGAGCTATCATGGGCGAAGATCGACGCAAGTCGGTCACCAACCAATTTGGCGCCACTTGGGATGTGCCGAATCTCTACCTGACCGACGGCGCGCCCTTCGTTTCCAACGCCGACAAAAACCCCACTCTCACCCTCATGGCCCTGGCCTGGCGCTCCTCCGATCACCTCGTGGGCGAACTCGCCAAAGGTAACATCTGAGATCATCCCCATGAAATCTCCATTCTCCGACCGTCTCGATCGCCGCACCGCCCTCAAATGGATCGGCACTGCTGCTGCCAGCTCCTTGATCAAACCCGGTGCGTTTGCGCTGAATTCCTCTCCCGCCGCCGAGCCTGGCGTCACCATTGCCGCAGCCTATGATGGCCCGGGCTACGGGGCCGACCCCGACGTGATCAAGGACTACGCTCCAGGCGAACTTTGGCCGCTGACCTTTGATGACCATCAACGCCGCACAGCCGCATTGCTGTGTGGATTGATTATCCCGGCGGACGAACATTCACCGAGTGCCTCCGACCTGAAGATCCACGACTTTATCGATGAGTGGGTCAGTTCGCCTTACCCCCAGCAGGCCGGTGATCGTAAAGTGATCCTTACCGGATTGATCCAGCTCGATGTGACTTCTGAAGCACGCTTCGGCAAAAAGTTCGTCGACCTGAAGTCGGCGCAACACGCCGAGCTTTGCGAAGAACTCGCAATCGTGAAGCCGGAAGCCGCTCCGGACCCCAGCGAAGCCGCGAAAACCAAACGATCGTTGCAGCAGTTTTTCCGCACCTTCCGCAATCTGACCGCAGGTGGGTTTTACACCACGCCGGAAGGGATGAAAGACGTGGGTTACACGGGCAACGTCGTGTTGGCGACGCAGCCCAAACCCCCGGCCGATTTGTTGGCCCGGCTGGGGTTGGACTGAGCGTGATTAGTCGTCGTTGCTCAACAAATCACCAGGCTGACAATTCAGCTCGCGGCAAAGCGCTTCGAGCGTGCTGAAACGCACCGCTCGGGCTTTGCCGGTGGCGAAGATGTTGAGGTTGGCCGGCGTGATGTCGATACGTTCCGCTAGGTCCTTTTGCGTCATGCCTCGTTTGACTAACAACAGGTCGAGATGAATTTGGATAGACACAGCGCGTAGATCAGACGGTGAGATCGGACTCTTCCTTCATCTTCACGCCCAGCGCAAAAACTTCTGCGATAATGAAGAAAGTGAAAATGATGATGATAGGAAAGTCATGGCCCATAGTTGTGTTAAGATTGAGGTCAGGAATGACGTCGGATACAGCTGTTGTAACGAGCAAGATGGCTGCACCTTTCCAAATGCTACCAAAAAGCATGAGCCAAGCGACGCACCGTAACCGATGGGCATTTTCAGGAATAAACGGATGATCTTGTCGTAGACTGCGCACAAATTTTAGCAGCTGAAATATTGCGGCGAGACCGAGTAAAAACCCGACGAACGCGGTCCCAGTG
>CAJXQX010000050.1 GCA_913058185.1 uncultured Verrucomicrobiota bacterium | reverse complement strand
TTATTGGTGAGCATAGTTCAGGTTCGTTCCCCGACCAAATGCGATGCATTATATCGACCATCGGAGTCTTTTCACCGGTCTTCAGGAACATCCCGAACCAGGTGCTGGTGGTTTCCTGTTTGTGCCCCCAAAGAAAACAGAAAGTTCCGAGACACAGCTCGCGGCCTTGTTCGAATTGGGCTCGATGAGCGGTTTCGTAAGAAGCTGCTTTGGCGGCTGAAATGGGCTCGATCGGAGCACCCCACGTGGTGGTCTCAACCTCCCAGTGACCGATCGGTCCAAACTCAGTGATCAGATAAGGACGGTCCCAGCCTTGTGCGGACAGGCTTTGGTCTACCTTTTCGGCTCCGGCGTATATATTGACCCCGAGTAAATCCAGCGAGGAGTAGTGCTCCATCATGCGGCGCACCTTGTCGTTTGCCGTGCCAGCAATTACGGTGCACACGGGGTGATTTGGGTCCTCTTCTTTTACGATTTGCGCAAGGACTTCAAGTTCCTGCCAAATTTGAGGATTGCTGCCGTCGCCTTCCATTTCATTACCCAGTCCCCATATTAATACTGCGGAGTGATCGCGATAGGTGCACACGGCCGCGCGGATGCGATCGCGTTGGTTTTGGAGAAACTCTTCGTCACCGTAGTCGGCTCCGTGACGCGCATGTTTTAGCCAAAGGCCAACCATTACGTTGAGTCCCAAATCAGCACATTGATCCAGCAAGCTTTCGCCCGGGACGCCCGTCGTGAGTTGGTCCATTCCCCAAGTGCGTATCGTGTTTCCGCCGGAGCGTTGGAAGAGCTCCAGATGAGCGACCCCTCCAGCACCACGGATGTCGTAGGGCACATCATTACGCATCAGTTGCCACGTTCCGGACTCATTCTGCACTAGAGTCACTGCACTCGCATCTTTAGCGATGGGCGCTGTCGTTCGCGCTGCAGTGG
This sequence comes from uncultured Verrucomicrobiota bacterium, assembly GCA_913058185.1. Classification (GTDB taxonomy): domain Bacteria; phylum Verrucomicrobiota; class Verrucomicrobiia; order Opitutales; family Opitutaceae; genus Actomonas. The sequence continues at coordinate 29,385 of CAJXQX010000050.1, read as the reverse complement.
GGGAGTAACTCAGGTCTGACGGGCTCAATTAGTCTTTATGGCCCTTGTTATGAGGGAGGTAAAGAATATTGATGCATAAAATTGCATAAATAATTGCATTGAAACCCAATTTAAAAGCATTTCTCTATTGCGTTAGTCAGCCACTCCCCAATCGACGGTCGCCCATATGTCCAAAATAAACCAACAACTGATCGCCGAAGAGTTGGGTATTTCACGGGCGACGGTGTCGCGCTGTTTCACTAACCACCCGGGAATCAATCCTACAACGCGGGGTAAGGTATTCGCGCTGGCCTCAAAACTAGGTTACAGCCACGCGGAAAAACGAGAACCCGCGACGCATCAACGCCGTCGCACATCGACCACGTTGGGCGTCTTGATTTGTGTGGATCTGCCCAGCTTTGACCGCACCGATTATGGGAATCCCGGTCAGGAGCTACTCAACGGTTTGTCGGAAGTTGCGCGGGTTCAGGATGTCCGACTTGATCTGCATTTTGTGCGCCCAGAGGAGTTGCATCTCAATGATCCCTCATACGCGAAGGTAGTATCCATTGGTCGCCGCTCGTGGGATGGTGTGGTGCTGATCTATCCTTTTCCGCAGACGATTGTGGATGAACTGCGCAAGAAATATCCGGTGGTTTCGCTGGTAGAACAATACGGAAAAAACTCAATGGACTGCGTTGATGTCGACCACCATCGCGGGATCGAAAGACTGGTCGATCACCTCCAATCGAAGGGGCACCGCCGCATCGGATTCTTTACGTGGCATTATCCGGTCGAAGCCGGCTGGGCGCTGCGACGTTACGGCGCGTATGTCGAAATGATGACAGCACGAGGACTGGAGATTCACCCGGAAGATGCGATCAACGTGGATCCTCGCCGGAAGCTTTCCCTGCCCAAATCACACGCCGAAGTTGTCAAGCAAACCAAGTCTGGAGTGACCGCTTGGATATGCGCTGCAGATCACCAGGCATTTGATTTGATGAAGGCGATGGCCGCGGCTGGGCTGAAGGTGCCACAGGATGTTTCCATCACTGGATTTGACGGACTGGATCCCCTCAAAGGACAGCTAAAACTCACCACCGTGGATATCCCATTTCACCAGATTGGAGTGATCGGAGGTAAGCGTTTAATCGACCTGATTCGCAAGCGTTTCGATTCGCAGCAGCACATTCTGCTGAACTGCGAATTGATCATGGGTGGCACGGTCGCCAAGCCGAAGGCCGCAAAACGCGTTCGTTCCTGAACGCTCCGTTTCGAGTCCGAACGGGTGTTATTCGGGCAGCTTGATTTCGGGCCCTAGTTGCACCAGAACGCGGTGGATCTTTCCCGTTCGCTGGAGGAGCTCATTACTCACGGTTGCATCGAGTTGGGTTCCCGCAAAACGCGTTGCTGAATTAGCCGTGCCGTCGCGAAAGATTGAAAGCTGAGACGTGCTGGCCACACGTTCGTAGATGATCGGCACGCCGGCTACGGTGAACGCGAGTGCGTTGGCTGGCAGTGGGAGGGTTTGAGCGGTCCTATTGAGATCGACGTAATCGAAATCGAGTGATGCGGAATGGAACTCGCTGGTGCGCAAAAAGGTCGGATTGAATACCACGTTTCCGGCGCAAAACTGAACCCCCAACTCGCCGAGACGAGTGAGAATTTCTTCTTTAACCTGTCCGGTCATGCCTGGTTGTTGAGCTCCGGCGTGACCCGGAGTATGAGAATACGGATCGGTGGGGAACGCGCCGAAGTCGGCGGGAGTATGATTGAATCCTAAACCGGAACGCACGTCGTAGTAACACGCTACCAGTGCATCGACCTCGGGTGATTCGTTGGCCTGCGCCATGAGGACGTTTTCCTGCACGGCGAGCAGAAGCTTTGCTACCATGTGCCAATACACGCAACCGAGGCCTTCAAAACCGAACATGCCGCCGCTGCGACCCGTGAACGTGCGGTGATTGAAGACCTGCTCGTATACGGCTCGCACTTGGTCTGCGTCGGTAGCGATGGTTTTGGCCCAGGTGTCGTCGTTGGCTAATTCAGCGATGATCCGTTCCAGAGCTTCGCCATCAATCAGATCGGCATTGAAACGCGCTTGCCCGGATTCGTCGCGGTCAACGAGTCGGTGATCACCGCGATTGAGCATGGATTCAAAAATTGAACAACTCGACCACGCGGGATCAGGGATGATGTTGCGGGCAAGGAAGCCGGGTAACTGACGATCAGGATAAAGTATGTAAGTGTGAAGGTCAGCGCGGAAGATATCGCTCCCTCGCATCGCGCGAAGGAGTTCGACCGCCTCATCGGACGCCAGCAGTCCGGAGCTCAAAGCGGCCACCTGACCTTCGAGCATGAGTGGCAGGCGGTGCAGTTCGATCGCTACAGGGTTGTCCTGGAACTGAAGCAAATTGTAGGCGTGGAAGAGGTGATCCGGCCGGCGATTTGCCCGCAGACTGTGATCCACAAATTCCAGTGCAGTCGCAAAGAGTGATACGAGACTTTCGGGCTCGACCCAGGTGGTTGATCCGAGGTTGGAGGTGTAGAGTTGGCTGCGATAGTCCGCCCCGGCGATGGAGAGTTCATCCACGAGTGATCGTCGAGATTCGTTGGTGAACTCCTTTTTATCCAATGCGCCGCGATGGCGAATCAGCGTCTCCTGCACATTTTGAGCGAGGGTGGCCACGGTAGCGGAAACCGAAACGGGTGCGTTCCCCAAGCTGGGCCACACCGATGATTGGGTAAAAGCGAGTAAGCGCCGGAGGTAGCTGAGGGTGACGACTGAGACGCCATTGCCGACGAGGGCATTATTGGCATCGTTCCACTCGGGTCGCTGAGTGTTCATCCAAATGCCGCCGCCGGGGATGAAATTCGTGAGACGCACGAGCACCAACACGAGGAGTTTCTCGGAAAGGTTGGCGTGGTGGACATTGCCATCTTCCGCGGGCAGTAGTCGTCCATCCGCTCCGATGGATTCAACACGTTGGGTGATCGTCTTGTTGTATTCGGTATCGAACGTGATCGTATTGCGGGAATCTTGCCGCAGTGAATCGTATTCAGCGATACGATACGGAACATCGGCATAACTGAAGCTGGCCGGCCGTAAGGCAGCGGCGAGACGACTGGGTTGCAACCGGGCCGACCACTCGAGTAGTTTTAGCAAATAGACGACCTGGTGGTCGCCCCAATAGCCGATCGATGCCCAGGGATCTTCGGGATCCGGTTCTTCCCATTCGATCCCGGCTTGGGTGATGCGATAGGGGTTGTAACCATCGGCGGTGGAAGCGTTGAGGAACTTCGCAATCGCGGCATCGAGAAACTCGGGATAGCTCAGGCAAAGCGCTTCCCAATTTTGAAAGATGTCGCGCCAGTTACCTTCATAGGCGAGGCGGTGTTGGCCTTGGCTATCACGGAGGCGGATACTGAAACGATTCCACGGGCGACTCGGATCGCCATGGCGGCGACTGAAGGAGAGCGGCAGATAGGACGACGCGATGCGCGTGAGATCCGGATCTTCGAGGGCGGTGACCCGGGCGAGTAATTCCGGGCGAGCTAACTCGGCCGGAAGGTTTTCCAGTAGGGCGGCATGGCGCTTGGCCGCGGTGTGATTGTGGATGGCAACGTGAGCTGCGAAGTCGGCGAGCGGCAGGTGGTGGCCTGCCCCAAATGTTCCGCCGCGCATCACATTAAAAAGCACGTTGGCAAAGTGGTGCGCGGTGGTGGCTTCGTCGGCGGAGGTCTGGCATCCGTCAGCGGCCGCGACGAGTTGGCGAAGTTGGGCAGTTGATGAGGCTTGGGCCTCTTGAAGAATGACCTCGGCGCGAGAATCTTGCGATTGGCGGCTGCGGGAAACAGCCTCTGCTTGGCCGAGATTAGTGTCGGCCACGAGATACCAATCGATCGTTTGCTCGGGAGTGAGTTCGAGCGTGGTGTTCAGCAAATAGGAGCCACGGAGGCCTCGGGTTTGGGGCTCAGGTTTGATCGCTTCGCCCGCTCGGAAGGCGTCGATTTGGCGATCACAAAGCGCGATGGTGGCGTCGGGTAAACCGGTCGACCACACCACACTGCAACGCATCGCTTCGACGGGTTTGGGCAAGTCGACGATCTGAGATTGGAGCGCGTAAACGGCGCAGGTGGAATTCGGGACGAGGGCGCTCGTTTTATAAGCATCGACCAAGTTGCTGCTGAGACTTTGCAGACGTTGCGAGATGTCGGCAGGCAGGATGTTGCGCAGGCCGTCCAAGATACGCACGCGCACGGTATTTCCACTCAAACGTCGGAGGGTGCAGTGGCGGATGAAACCGTGGCTATCGGCGGTCGACCAGCTCATGCAAAATGCTAGGCCGAGATCTTCGCGCACCTCTTCGAACCAAAGTCGATCGCCCTCGATACTCTTGTAGAGGTGGCGGGCCATGTTGGGCAGGTGACTGGGGTTGGCCCCGAATGGCTCCCACATGACTTCGCCCGCCGGGGTGGGCACACCCAAGAGGGTGGTGGGACCAATTTGTCCGGCGCTGTCGTAGATACGATCGACCGTTTGATAAGGGAACAGTGCGCACTCCGCGTCGCGCCGACCGGCGGTCAGGGCGCCGTTACTGGCGACGAACATCCATAGGTCGGTGGGACTGACCAGGTTGATAAAAAAGGGAGGCAGGCGATGCACATTACTAATGCGGTAGCAACGCGTGCCAAAGGCCGTGCAGAACTGACCTTGAGGACCGCCGTCGGTGATGGCCGAGGATACGGATGTTGAGTCAGGTAGGGTGGTGGTGTTCATGCGAAAAGAAGATTCCGGACAGAATTATACTTCGGAGAAATGAGTCGCGCGTGGAGGGGAGACTATTTCGCGGCCGCGGCGAGATCCTGCTCCATCTGCTTCACGTCAGCGTCACTCAATGGGTAGAACCAAATTGCGACCACGCTGCCTACGGCAAAAGCAGCTGGCACGAGAGTGAACATCAGACGGATACCGAAAAGGCTTTGGTCCGATTGGACCTCCGTGTTTTCGAATCCGAAACCAGCCAGCATCCATCCGGCCATGGCGCCGCCGATTGCTAGCCCAAGTTTTTGGGCAAATTGTATGCCGGAGAACACCAAGGCGGTTGAGCGATGACCGAATTTCCACTGACCATAATCGGCGACATCAGCGAACATCGACCAGACGAGCGGAATGGTTGGGCCTGCTACAAATGCCCCCAAAAAGTTCATGATGAACATCAGCCCAATTGCGTCGGCCGGGATGAAAAAATACAGTGCCATGATGATGGCATTGATTGCTGATAGCCAAATCATCAGTTGGCGTTTTTGGCCAAACTTCGAAAACCAGGTGGTGCAGGCAATTCCCAGCATCAGTGCGACTGTTCCCGTCGTGAGAAAGACGCTGCTCATGTCGAATATTCCTATCCAAGGTGAACCGTCATCGCCGGCGTAGAATTTGAAGTAATGCAGGGTCACGGCACCGCGCACGGCCACATTGGTAAGGGTGAAAATGCCGGCGATAAACATGATTACCCAAGGGCGATTACGAATAAGTAGCAGGAGCTCCTTACCCAGATCTGATTCTTGTCCTTTGGGCGGCTCCACCCGTTCGCGCGTCATCGCGAAAGTGAGAAAAAAGAGCACGGTCGCGATGACGGCAAAAATCCCCATGGTGAATTTAAAACCGACAGCTTCGTCTCCCTCACCAAAATATCTTACGAGTGGACGGGCTGCAGCACCGATTAAAAGTTGGGCGCCAAAAGCGCAGATAAAACGGTAACTCGAAACAGAAGTTCGTTCGGAGGAGTTGGGCGTAATGACTCCGAGCAGCGCTGAGTAGGGAATATTGATCGCCGTATAGACGAGCATCATCAGAATGTAGGTAACGTAGGCGTATTTGAGCTGGGTCGCTGGGTCGCCTTCCGGCACGGCGAACAACGCGAATCCCATCACGCCAAACGGTATCGCCAGTGCGAATAGGTAAGGCCTATATTTGCCCCAACGAGACTTGGTGCGGTCGGCAATCGAACCCATCAGAGGGTCGGTCACGGTATCAAACAACCGAGCGACCAGGAATAGGGTGCCGACCGCTGCTACGTTGAGACCGATTGTTACCGTGTAATAGTAAAACAGGAAGACATTGACCGTGTGAAAAACGAAATTCGACGCGGTATCACCGATACCGTAGCCAATTTTTTCGCGGGCACTGAGCAAGGGTGATGCGGGGGTAGAGGCACTCATGAGGCATGCAACTACAGAGAAGTGTTGAACACCACGCGAATCAAAAATTGCATAAAATTGCAATAATTGACAAAGGCCCGATCCGTCGAGGCTGTTAGGAACTCGGTTTTACTTACTTATTCGGCTCGGAAGCCCCGCCCGGTCGCGGCCCAGAAGATGCCGCCATAGACGTGATGCAGAAAATTAGCATCTTGGTAGGTCGAAGCCATGTGGCCCATTCCCGTGTAAAATACGCGACCACCATCATACTTCTGCGCCCACGCGATGGGGTGAAAGTCGCCCGTCCCTTCACCCGTTTTCGAACCCCAGTCAGCCGCTGTCGAGTAGGTGTCTTCGTCGAGAGTCAGGAGGTAGTGGAGTTTGTCCGAGCGGGGAGGGGCATCATATTGATACCATTCGTCCGTAAAGATGAAACGCTTCGCGAAGCGGTCCAACCCAGGGAAATTTGGATCGACGACCTCGAGCGAGGCCGTCTGCACCGCCGGGTGGATGTGAAACATGTGGCCCAACATCTTGGTATACCAATCCCACTCGTATTCGGTGTCGGCGGCGCTATGGATGCCGACGAAGCCCTTACCTGATTGGACAAACCGTTCGAGCGCACCCTGTTGCTCCTTGTTGAGCACGTCGCCCGTGGTGAGCATGAAAATCACGACATCGTAGTCCGCGAGCCACTTGTCATTCATGACGCGATCCATGTCGTTACTCCAAAAGATCTCAAAATCGTGGAGCTTTGCCAGTCCTTGCAGCGCGACCACTCCGGCCGATCCGGAATCATGGTGCCAGCCATCAGTTTTGGTCACCAGCAGTGCCTTGAATTGGGCGGCACCTGCGGTTGCTGCGATTAAGAAAGTTAAGGAGACGATGCGAAATAGACGAGGGAGTGTATTCATGACGATGATGAGGTTGGGTGACGGGCGGAAATCAGCAAGCGAGAGGATTGCCCGGTGCAGTAAACGTTGCCCAATGTAAAAACGGATAAACGGATCGGACATTGTAACCGGGCCGAGGCGCTCCTATCGTGAAAGGCTTCCGAAAATTCAATCCCTGACTCACTCGAAAAGATGGAAGTAATCATTCAAGAAAACCCCAACGACGGCTGTCTGTTGGGTGCAAAAATTATCGCGAAAAAGATCCGCGACAAACCCAACGCAGTTCTGGGCCTCGCGACGGGTCGCACTCCGGAGAAGCTTTATCGCGAACTCGCTCGTATGCATCGGGAAGAGGGCCTCGATTTCAGCCAAGTCACGACCTTCAATCTCGACGAATACGTCGGGCTACCGCCGGAGCACGACCAGTCCTACCGGTATTTCATGAACGAGCACCTATTTCGTCATATCAATGTCGACCTAGCTAACACGCATGTGCCCGCCGGTAACTTGGACGACCTGCACGCCGAATGTCGCGATTACGAGAAACGGATTAAAGCGGTCGGAGGTATCGATATCCAACTTCTCGGACTCGGCCGCAACGGCCACATCGGATTTAACGAACCCACCGGGTCCCTGCGTTCACGCACCTGGATCAAAATTCTCTCGGAGCAAACGCTCAACGACAACGCCGCGGTCTTTGGTGACCCCGGCTCGATGCCCAAACATGCTGTGACCATGGGCATCGGCACGATCATGGAAGCGCGTCAGATTGTTCTGTTGGCCTTTGGCCCGGCCAAAGTCCGGGCGGTGATGGAAATGATTGAAGGTCCCCTCGCGGCCGTCTGCCCGGGCTCAGCCCTGCAAGAGCACCCCCGCACCACCGTCGTGCTCGATGGCAACTCCTCCGCTGGCCTCCAGTATCTCGACCACTACCGCTGGATCGAAAGCCACAAACTAGCCTGGCAACGCTACGACTGACCGCCCACTTCAACCAGCGGGGTCAGGTCGTGTTTCCTTGATTTTTGAATCAAAATACGCCTTGGGGGGCCAAAATGCGTCATTTCGGCTCAATTAATATACAAATCACGACCTGACCCCGTTTGCTAGGGGTTTTAGGATTTTGGCTTCTACGATGAAGGGGCCGAAGGGGAAGATCGCTCCTAGGATGATGTAGATCGTGCGTTTGAAGGGCCAGTTGGCCTCGCTGACTTGGGCCTGGAGGGCTGCGACGCAGAGGAGGAGAAACAACCCGCCGTGTGCCATTCCCACAATCTTAACTGCCATCGGCTGGTCGGCTAAGTATTTGAGCGGCATAGCGATGAAGAGGAGAACGACAAACGACCAGCCTTCGATCAATCCGAACAGTCGAACGCGGCCTAGAGCGGTGGAGAGATTCATGCTGCGATTCTGGCCAAACCTGGAACTGACCGTCGAGTTCTTTGGGTAAAATCACCCACCAGAGGGGGGGGTAACCCCATACATCTTATATTGAGCAACATGCGGGAAAGCGTAGTATCTTCTTTGTTAACCATGTCTTCCGAACTTCTGCGACTAATCTTGCTGATCGTGTTACCCGCTTTGGTGGTGATGGGGATATTGGTTTAGGGTATCAAGCGGAGGAATACACCTCCTGAGATGCGCTGGCCGCAGCGCAATCGCCCTAAGCGTCGTCGTCGCAGCGAACGTGATGTTCCGCCGGCTAAACATTGAGTATGATTCGTCTGCCGGTGGCCGTAGTCCCATCTCGGGTGATGTGACTGGATTTTAGTCGGGGTCGTTTTCCCAAAGTCTTGGAGTGGCGAATTCGAGGCTGTTTCCCGCAGGGTCGCGAAAATAGATCGAGCGCGCTCCGTTGGCCCACGTTTCTTCATGCTCAATTTCCACTCCAACGTGTTCGAGTTGCTGACGCCAATCATCTAGGTCTTCCCGCTCCACCGCCCAACAGATGTGTTCAATGCCACGACTGCCGTGCGAAGGGATTTCTTCCGGGTGAGAATTCTCCGTTTCGTTGGGATTGAATATTAAGACCATGCCCCGCTCGCAGTGAAAGAACAGGTGCCTGCCTTCCGAACGAGAATGGAGCCGAAGCTTTAACACGTCGTGATAGAATGCGTAGGCCGCATCCAGATCTTCGGCATAGATGCAGGTTTCGAGAACGCGTAGTGGGGGAGGCATGGAGCGTTGGATCGGCAGGTGGTTGAAATGATGGGTGGGCGAGTGGTGAGCGCCGACCCAAATCTAAGACGTTTCTCCAGATTGGTCTCGGGATACGGTTAGCTCAATCTTCATTGGTGAACTGTTCTTAAAACTTGGGTTTCGAAATGGCTTGGAAACCGATCGAGCGGGTTTCTCCATAGCGGGTAATGAAACCGTTAACGCTCTTGGTCTTAGCTGCAGGAATGGGTTCCCGATATGGAGGACTCAAACAACTCGATCCGGTTGGCCCGGGCGGAGAAACGATTTTGGACTATGCCGTGTTTGATGCGATTCGGGCTGGGTTTGGTCGGGTCGTGTTTGTGATCCGTCGAGATTTCGAGGACGTTTTCCGCGAACAGATTGGTGTCCGTTACGCCGATAAGATCGATGTCGGTTACGCCTTTCAATCGCTTGACCAATTGCCCGAGGGCGTTGTTTTACCGCCGGACCGTGAGAAACCTTGGGGGACGGGTCATGCCGTGTGGTGCGCTCGTGACGAGGTGCCGGGGTCTTTTGCTGCGATCAACGCTGATGACTTTTTAGGGCGCGATGCCTTCGCTCAATTACAGGCGTTCATCGATGCGCCCGATGCAGAACATGCGATGGTGGGCTACCGGCTAGATCGAACACTTTCCGAACAAGGTTCGGTATCGCGTGGAGTTTGCGCGGTTGATTCGGCCGGCATGTTGACGGAGGTCGTCGAGCACACGGGAATCGCCCGCGAAGATGTCGGGGAGGGTCGCAAGTTCACGGGTCAGGAGATTGTCTCGATGAACTGCTGGGCATTTCAATCGACGTTCTGGGATCAACTCGATCGACAGTTTAATGCATTTGTGAAGACGCAGCTGAACGTGCCTAAGGCGGAGTTTTATTTACCAGCGTCCGTTTCGGAAGAAATAGCTGCGGGTAACACGACGGTTCGCGTGCGGCTGACTAGTGCGAGTTGGTTTGGCGTCACTTATCGCGAAGACAAGCCACTGGTCGAGGCGACGCTCGCCGCGATGGTTGAGCGCGGCGAATATCCGGCGTCGTTGTTTTAAGAATTCGGGTGGACCGCTTATTCTACTAGCGTCGCCGTTGGCGGGGCGGCGAATCGTGCTGGAGTCGGTCTCGGCTGAAGCAAGCGCAGGTTACTAAAATTCATCTTCGCCCGGGGTTCACCACTGATGTGGTCGTCGACCCATGCGTAGGAAATGGTTTTGTTCGCGAGGGTGATTCCGGCGGCGGTTTCGTTCCAGCGTTGATAGAGGATAGCGCTTTCCGGTAGTGCGTCCGTGGGTTTGCCGGCGGCGGACGCGAAATAGGAGACCGTGTAACGCATCATGCGGAGTCGGTTTGTCTCGGGATCGATGTAGAGATGGTAGACGTCGTCCGAAGCATCACCTACGCCGGACTCGAATGTAACCCGCACGACTCGAAATTCCTGGTCTTCGAATTCGGCCGGTGGCAGCTCAGTCTTCACGACTCCGTCGTCTGCAAAAACGAACGGAGCGCCGAGAAAGTAGAACGGAGTCCAGAGATAAAACCGGGGTGGAAAAAGAGGACCCGTTTCACCTGATTGGTCCAACCAAAGGTTCTGGCCATCAAACCCCACCCCATAGTCTGAATTGCTGGCGACCACATTGCGGTTAACGAGATCGATTTCTTGATGGTCCGAGGCCACGGATTCACCGTAGGTCAAATGTAAGTCATACATCATGGTGCCCTGGGAGCGCCAGTTTTGAAGGCCGCCGTGAGCTTCATAAGTTGCGGCGAGGGGATCGTCGGCAGCGGAGGATACATTAAAGACGATAAAGCCGAGAACGGCCCCGAAAAGGTGAGAGAATTTCATGAGATGAGAAAAGTGTTTAGCGATGCTGAGTGCTACTTTGATCGAGCCTCGCGAGGGTGGCTAGGATTTCAACGGGATCGTATCGGCGGGTGTAGTCTTCGTTAATTTCGGCGTGAGCGATGGAGCGATCTGGGTTGACCACGAAGGTGGCGGCGAGCGGGAGTTGGTTGTCACCGGCTTCATCGTTGAGCATGTCGAGTTGGATGCCGATTTGATGGTAGACGCGTAAAAGCGCGGGAGGAACTTCGTAGACGAGGCCGTATTGATGGGCGGTTTTGAGCCCGGCGTCAGTTACCAGTGGAAAGTCCAAGGCGTGATCAACGCCGGTCTGTAATGAGCCATCGGGCAGTTGAGGCGAGACGGCGATTAGCTGGGCTCCGAGTTCCTGGAAATAGAGTAGTTCGCGTTGCAGTCCGCGCAGGTAGGTTTCGCAGAACGGACACCAGCCGCCGCGGAAAAACACGAGCACGACCGGGCCTGATTTGAGTTGATCGTAGAGGCGCAGCGGCGCGCCGTCGGCGGTGGGGAGGATGAAGTCCGGGGCTTCTGCTCTCGCCCGCAGAGCTTGGTCGCCGGCACCGCGTTGGACCAAAGAGCGGATGGTGTCGCGCATCACCCTCAATTGATTCGGTGAGAGCATGCCTCCCAGCGCCGCTTCACGTTCGGCCAGTTCGTGGCTGGTGCGTGTTACGGTGGGGAGAGACATGGATCGGGAATCAGGGTGGATTATGAATCAGGATCAGGCTGGAACCGCTAGACCGCGAGCCTTGAGGAACGGCACGAGTTCCTCGGCACCGAAGTCGGCAAGGACATCACCATTCCAATCGAGAACGGGGGCCTTAGTTTGGCCGGAGAGCGTTTTCATTTGATCCCAGGCGTCACTGTCGTTGGTGACGTTGATTTACTGGTATTTGCGGCCGGCGCGGTTGAGGACATCGGTGGCGTGGGCGCACCAAGGGCAGCCGGTTTTTACGAAGAGTTGGAGGCCCTCGGTGATCTTCCAGTCCAGGTTGAGTAGGTGGTAGTCGGAGTCCCATTGGCCGGCTGGATGATCGTCTCCGAGGATTCGGTTGATTTGATTGAGGTAGGCGCAGGTGAACTTGAGCGGGGCACTAGTGGCGGTCGCTTGGATCGCATCGAACGTCTGCATGTTTTGGCGCTATCCGACATTGCCGATGAAGCGGGCGTTGTTGAGCACCAGCGCTTGGCGTCCGATCTTGGCGGCGAAGATGTCGTCCTGATAGCTCACCCAGGCCTGATTGATTTCGGCGCCGGTCGGATCCGCCACGACCGCGCGATTGGTGGAGCGGGGATTCAGACCAGCCGGGTTGTAGGAATCTTCATCGGCGGCGCGCGTATCCTCGACCTCGACGGAAAACGAAAACTGTTCATTGACGGCGTGGGTGTAGCCCAGATTTGTCCCGAGGGTGAGAGCGGAGGCGCTCTGTCGACCGGTCTGTTGAACCGACTCGAAACGAGGGATCAACGTGAGGCTGAGCTTCCCGTTGGCAGGAACGTCGGCCGCACCGATCGTTGGATAAATAAGTAGCGAGAAAATAACCCTCATTAATCGAGGAATATAATTATTCATGGCAAAAAGGAGCGTAGCTTACACTAAAGAATAATAAAAGATAATAATATCCTGTTTATTTATTAAAATATATAATGATCCTAATTTCCGTTCGCTTCTGGAGGCGAAGATACTTGGGTGAGGTTATGAGTGTTCGTTTCGGAAAAGTCGCGCAGGTCGCGGTCGCAGCCATGAGCTTGCTGGCTGAGCGTTATGACAAGGGTAAGACCAAGTTGAACTCGGCTCAGATTGCGGAGATTCGAGAACTACCGCAGCCGATTGTGGCGAAAGTTTTGACGACCCTCTCGTCGCTCGGATTGGTGGACGGGACGCGCGGACCGGGTGGAGGCTATTGGCTCAAGAAGAACCCCAAGGACATTTCTCTGCACGATATTATCGCGGAGTTCGAGCGCACCGATGCGGGCATCATGTGTCCGTTTGGGCCCAACTGGTGTGGCCACGGCGAAAATTGTCCGATGCACGATTCATTGGCGGCTTGGGCAGAGAATTGGCGCGCCTACCTAGATGGCACCAACCTCGCGATCTTTGTGAAGTGAGTGGTTGAGGGATTAATCGTATTTTGTTGGCCGGGAGGGATCGTTTCCGTCCGGACCGAAAACGATTGTATAGTGGTAGGGCGTGCTCGCCGAGCGCGCCTGCGGTAGAGTGGTCGGGTCTGGGAGGCAGGGTGAAACGGCGGTTTCGGCGAAACTCGCCCTACCTCTCTCGGGTGTCCGGTATTTTTGGAGCTAAGGTAATGTTCGTCGACTTTCGGCGGACGAAACAGGTCGCGTCTTTCGCAGGAGGGACGGGCATTGGCCGAACCCAGCGCTAGCCGGGGAGGCCGCACTTCAAAGTAACCAATAGGGTTACTTTGCGGAGTCACGGCTTAGGTCGAGGAGGGCGGGGCATTTTACTCAGAAGCAGGGGTAATTCACCAATAATATGATATAATTATCTTTAATTCCTAATAAATGCCACCCCTTGCCAAGGCATGCGCGGTGAGTTGCGGCCGGATGAGGTAAAAATGCAGTTGGTTAAAAGACCACCCGGCGGACCCAGTCCCGCCAGTAACCCTGTCACTTCAAAAAAATGAAATCTACCAGACCTTGGTTTAGAACCGCCGCGCTACTCTTTTGTGGCACCGCCTTAGCATCAACTGTGGGAGCCGCCGGTGGCGCCGAGGATATCTGCTCCGCGGGTAGCGAGTCGAGCCGCGTCGAAGCCGAACTGGTGGCCGCGAAAGCCGAAGCGATTACTTCCAATCCGGCGCTCGCCGAATTCGATGCGCAGATTCAGTATGAACGGGGTCGCAAACCCCTCCTTTCCAGTTGCTTCGCGTGTCACGGCGCCAATGGCGAAGGCGTGGCGGGAGTCTTTCCTCCGCTCGCCAAGTCCGACTTCCTTGAGGGCGACTTAGATCGCGTCATCAACACCGTGGTGCGTGGCATGACTGGGCCTGTTACCGTGAACGGCAAGAGCTACAACAGCATCATGCCACCACAACCGCTCGACGACCAACGTGCTCGCCTTCGTCATGAGCAGCTGGGGTAATTCCGCTGATCCCGTAACCGCCGCCGATGTGCAGTGCGAGCGGGCTCAGGACTAAACGTTGATGAAGTTTCGCCCCCACATTCCGCTGGTTCTTCTGTTGCTCGGAGTCACATCCGGGTGGGGGAGAGCTGCGGATACGGTGGTGATTCCGGTGGGCGAATACACGCCATTGATCCGATCACAGGAAGAGCCGAAAGTGCGCGAAGTTCCGGCGTTTCGGTTGGATGTGCATCCCGTCACCAACGCGGAGTTTTTAGATTTCGTAACCCGGAATCCCCAATGGCGGCGTTCCCAAGTTGACGCCCTATTTGCGGATGAACTGTATCTGGCCCATTGGGCCGATGATTTGGAACCGGGGCCTAATGCCCCGTTGAATGCACCGGTGTTGCAAATCTCATGGTTTGCCGTGCGTGCCTTTGCCGCGGAGCGCGGTGGGCGTATACCGAGTATTGCCGAGTGGGAACGCGTGGCGTCGGTCGGGATCGAGATGGAATCGTCGCGGAGGGATCCGATCTTTGCGCAACGCATGTCGGCCTGGTTTTCGCGACCTACCGAAGAAATGATGCCCGATGTGATGGCGGATGCCCCCAACCTTGGGGGTGCATGACCTGTTCGGATTGGTCTGGGAATGGGTGGAGGACTTTAATGAAGCTCTGGTCACGGGGGAGTCCCGCGGTGACACGGGTTTGGAACGTAATCTGTTTTGCGGCGCAGGGTCAGTTGGCGCTAGTGACAAAACCGATTACGCAGCGTTTGTGCGCGCGGGTTATCGCAGCTCCCTACGCGCGGCCTACGGGGTGCCCAACCTCGGCTTTCGCTGCGCCTACGATTTATGAAAACGATATTACGATTCTCGCTGTTGAGTTGGATTACCACCTCGGCGCTCTTGGCCGCTGGCGCCTCCGACGAATCCGCGTCTTGTGCGGAAGAAAAACCGGTCGAAGTTCCGGCCTGTTGTGCGGAGCCCGCGCCGACGATCGCGCCCGCGTTGCCGGCCGAGTCGATCTACCAACTCGACTTCACCTTCACTGACGATTCCGGTGCCGAGCGGCAGCTGTCTGAGCTGCGCGGTCAACCGACCCTTATGGCCATGTTTTTTGCGCAGTGTGGGTATGCCTGTCCTTTGCTGGTGCGTGACATGAAAGACGTGGTCGACCGGCTGCCTGCGGATGTTGCGAAGAACCTGCGTATTTTGTTGGTCACGTTCGACACCGATCGCGATTCGGTGGAAGCGCTGCATGCCTACCGGGAGACCAACGAACTCGATGAACGTTGGGAATTGTGGCGGGCATCACCCGCCGACACCTGCATCTGCGCGATGGTCGTGAGCGTGCAATTTAGGCAAGAGCCCAGCGGAGACTATTCGCATTCCAACCTGATTACCTTGCTTGATGCCGATGGGGTGATCGCGCACCGGCGCACCGGTTTGCAAGGCGGCCTGGAAGGCTTGACCGAAGCAACCGTGCGCTACGCGGAGTCAGCGCCGTAGGCTTTCGGGCTTTACGCCCGACAGCGGAGCGGGAGGGGTGTTAGGGTCCGCCCCAGAGGAGCAGGCTCGATATTGTAGCCGGGGTCGCTGACCCCGGTCGGTGGAGCAAGGGCGAAGAGAAAGAGAGGGGGGAGGCAGGGTATTACTAGGGGCGCTGAGACCCGACCATGGTGGGTTTTGAGCCCGGGCTTCTGCGCTTCCCGCAAATTGTTTACTAGCTTGAGGGTTGATCTCTAGAAGCAATCTCTCCGAAGTCCGGCTTGATTGCTGCACTGTTTCAGTTCTTAAAGGGCTGATTCTTCTGTCCTAGCAGTGATTATTTAACCACTACCCCTCCTCTGAATCGTCACCTATTCCGTGTCTTCGGTTCCGAATATTTAACCCCCATCCGTTCATCCTTCATAGATTATGAGTAGTTCTAACGAAATTTCAGCTCCGACTGTTGCCAATGCGAGCCGCCTCCTCTGGGCCGGTTTCTGGGCGATCTTCGCTGCCGGTGTTGGCTTTGCCATCCGCGGTGGTATTTTTGACAACTGGGCCGGCGAATTCGGCTTCACTGCCACCCAGCTCGGCGCCATCGGCGGAGCGGGTTTCACCGGTTTCTGCTTTGGCATCATTGGTGGCGGCATGGTCGTCGACAAATTTGGTTACGGTAAGCTCGTGATGCTGGCATTTGTCTGCCACGTGATCTCGGCCTTCGTCTCCTTCGGTGCGACCACGCCAGAAAATGCCTACCAGATGCTCACCATCGGTATGTTCATCTTTGCGTATGCTAACGGCACACTCGAGGCCGTCGCCAATCCATTGGTGGCGACCCTCTACCCGAAAAATCGCACGCACTACCTCAACATCCTTCACGCCAGCTGGCCTGCGGGTATGGTGGTTGGCGCCGCTATCGGATGGATCCTCGACGACAAGATGGAGCTTAGCTGGAAGATCCAGCTCGCCCTCTACCTCGTTCCGACGGTCGCTTATGGCCTCATGTTCCTCGGCCAAAAATTTCCGAAGTCGGAAGCCTCCGAGAAGGGCGCCAAATTCAGCGAGATGTTCAAGGATGTCGGCATCCTCGGTTCGCTGGTGGTCTGCTACCTCATCGCCCTTTTCTGCTCCGCTTCGCTCGGACTCTCCACCACCGTGGGTTACCTCATCGCGGGTGTTTTCCTCGTCGCCGTAGGCGTGATCACCAAAGGTTCGATTGGTTCGGTCCTTCTCTTCATCCTGTTTGTCGTCCACGCCCTCATCGGAGCGGTTGAACTCGGCACCGACGGCTGGATTCAAAATATCACCGGTAACATCTTCTCATCCGAGCAAGGTAAGTGGCTCTTTATCTGGACCTCCGCCATCATGTTCGGTCTGCGCTTTTGCGCTCACTGGATTGAGAAGACCCTCAAGCTCTCCCCGATTGGTCTGTTGCTCGTCTGTTCCATCCTCGCGGTGGTTGGCCTGCAAATGGCCAGCTCGATGGACACGCTATTCATGGCGTTCATCGCTCTCGGTATCTACGCCGTCGGTAAGACCTTCTTCTGGCCCACTATGTTGGCCGTGGTGGGCGATCGTTACCCGCGCTCCGGTGCGGTGGCGATGTCGGTCATGGGTGGCATCGGTATGCTCTCCGCTGGTTTGCTCGGTGGTCCCGGACTCGGTTACAGTAAGGACCGCTATGCTGCGGAGGCCTTGCAGGAGTCGAACCCAGCGATCTACGCCGAGGTGAAAGTCGAAGCACCTTCGGAATTCCTCTTCCTCGACGGCGTCTACGCTATCGACGGCACGAAACTCGCGGAGGCCAAGGAGGCAGAAATGCCAACCCAAGGTCAGAAGGACATCGTGGCCGCCGATCAACAAGGCGATCGCAACACGCTCAAGGCGGATTCTTACATCCCGCTAGCGATGGCGATCATCTACCTCGGTATCATGCTCTACTTCAAATCGACCGGCGGCTACAAAGTCGTGAAGATCGAAGAGCAGGAAGCCTAGGTTTCCTTAGCTTGAAACACTCTCGCCCCGCCGGTTCGCCGGTGGGGCTTTTTTGTGCCTACGGAACTGTGGGGCAGTTCTTTCATTTAACCACGACGGAGCGCGGGAGCGCGAAGATGGTGCGCCGAGCCGGCGTGCCCCGAAGGGGTGATGAAGCGGGTGCCCGATCTGGGCAGTTGAAGAACAAAAAAACGAAAGAACACGAAACGGTGAGGCAGGAATTTAAATCACGCTAAGTCGCAAAGGCGCCAAGCCAGCAGGGTGAAATCGACCAACTATGTCAGTGGCGTGGCTTTGTGTTTTTTGCGGCTTGGCGTGAGATTCGCATCGGTGGAGTGGACTCTGCTGAGTGCCAAAGTGAGACGCGGTGTTAGCCGCTGCCACCACTGCTTGGTTCGACCTGGGTTATGTTTGAGGGGATCTGCTTTCCCATACTAATTCGCTTTTCTACCGTGTGTAACCCACGGTCTCGTAGAAAGCCTGATTTTTTGCATTACCTTCCATGATCTGAAGGTTGATTTTCATGTACCCTTTAGATTCCAATGCGGCTTCCGCATGATTTATCAACGCCGTGCCGATGCCTGATCTTTGTAAGTTCGGCGATACGGAGAGTGAATAGATCCAACCCCGGTGACCATCGTAACCGCCTATTACGGTTCCGGTAACTTTACCCTCCGGTGAGAGGGACACAAAGAAGAGGCCATCCTTCATTTCTTTTTTCCGGTGAATGACCAGGCTCGGTTCATCGTGGGCAGTTTCATACCCGAAGACATTCACCCAAAGCTCTATGACTTCATCGGAATGTATTTCAGAGTCGAATGCCGCGATTTGGAAAGTGGTATTCATTTTCCTTGTGGACGTTTGAGCTCAGGCAGGGCCACTGGTGGCCCTCTTCTGCGCCAATTGGTTCTGAATTCGTGAGATGATTAGGCTGATGGCGATACCCCATATCAAACTGTTCGCAAAAAAAAGGAGGTAGCCCAGTAGTCCTGGAATTTTAGTCGGTATGAATCGCATCAATGTGAGAAGGGGGAACTGTAAAACTGCGGAGAGCGCGTGAAGCGCTCGTTCTTGAAGTGTGGCGGCCGCTCCAGATTCGAAGCGATCCATAGTGGCTCCAAACGAGACGAGCAGAGAACCGAAGCATGCCGCGAAATGCATCAATGAGATCAATAGGATCAGGACTATCCGATTTGGTCGATTACCTCTGATTATGCTTTTACGTCGAACGTTCTAAGTGAGACGCGGATACGCCAGAACGTGATCTAGGGGTGAATACGCCGGGGTCGCGAACGATGAAAAAGGCAACGGCGTAGCCGTTGTCTCGGCTGGCTGGTTCGACTTTTTAGTCCACATCATTTTTCGGTGCTTCAGCGGGTGAGGTGATGCGGTTCATCAGCCAAACAAATCCAGCGATCACGATCCCTGGAAGGATGTCTTTAACACAGAGTGAAAGGATACCGGAGCCTTCGGGGGCAGAAGCCACGGCGGATCCGCCTAGAATCACCGCAAGCACAACGAAGAACGAGTATCGGTGCAACCAACGTGCTGAAGTATTCTCTTTAATCGCGTCGAATAGTGCTATCCAGCACCACAAAGTGAATGATAACGCGAAATGCGTTTCGCGTAATTTGAGGTAAATTTATCACGCATCATCCTGTCAGGATGGAGTTAACGGATCGGAGTTCAAGAATATCCCCATGATATCATTTCGCATAGTGCGCCCTTTCAATGGGACGATTACGCAAAATGATATCACAGCAATCCCACGTGAAATCATCCGACCCTTTGCAATTGGCGATCTCTGCTCTCTCCATTTTCTCCTGTAAAACCAGCGCCTCGATAGGCTTCATCGCGTAGTCGGTAGACGGAGCCTTTCGTGTATTCCGTGGGCAAAAATAGCGTCCTGCTGGTTTCAGTTTTCCCAGTGGGCAGCGCGGACTTTCATGAGTTCGGGGTAAGCGTCGTCATTGTCGTCATACTCCTGTTTCAGATCCAGCAGCCGGGCTTTGAGCAACGGAATGACTGAAGCGTAAGCAGGATCGGTGTAGACGTTGTTCATCTCGTTGGGATCGTTCTGTAGATCGTAGAGTTCCCAGCCTGGGGTGGTAGGCGGGTAGTCACCGCTGCCCAAGGAAGCATCGAGTCCGAGTCCGTGGATGAAGACCAGTTTGTAGCGGTCGGTGCGCACGCCGTAGTGGCCGGGAATATGATGATGCGAAAGATGCATCCAGTAGCGGTAGTAGACCGCGTCACGCCACTCGCTGGGGGTGTCGCCGGTGAGCAGGCCGTGCAGGCTCTCGCCCTGCATCTCCGCGGTTTCGGGCGCGTCTTGTACGTCGGCGAAGTCGAGCAGGGTCTGTGCGAAATCGAGATTCGAAGTCAGGTGAGTGTCGTCGACGGAGCCCGCTTCGATCTGGCCGGGCAGGCGTGCAAAGAATGGCATCTGCAGGCACTCTTCGTAGATCCAGCGTTTGTCGAAATAATCGTGCTCGCCGAGAAACATACCTTGGTCGGATGTGTAGATGACGAGCGTGTTTTCGCTGAGGCCTGACTCGTCGAGATAGTCGAGGACGCGGCCGACGTTTTCGTCCACCGCCTTCACGCAAGCCAAGTAGTCGTGGAGGTATTTTTGGTAGGCAGCCTGACCTCGTTGTTTCTCGGTCATCTCCGACATGTCCACTGATCCCGCGGGCCAATCGGCCTTTTGCACGTCGTCTACCATAGTGCGCCGACCGGCGAGACGATTGGTGATGGAGGTCCCCATACTACGTGTCGCTTCCGAGCGGTGGGAAAAGTCTTCCCACAAGCTGTCGGGCTCGGGAATCTCGACGTCGGCGAGGTAGTCTTTGTGACGATCGGCTGGCTCCCATTTCCCGTGCGGCGCCTTGTGGTGCAGCATCATGAAGAACGGTTTCTCGTCGGGTCGGTTATCGAGCCAATCCAGTGCGTAGTCGGTCACGAGATCCGTGTAGTAGCCGGGAGTGCGTTCGATCTTTCGGGCGAGGGTTTGATCGTATACTACGTCATCGTTGGAATCGACAAAAACGGGATCGTGGTAAAATCCTTGGCCCGGTCCGACTTTCCAGTAGTCGAAGCCCCAGGGTTTCGAGCGCAGGTGCCACTTGCCGAAGAGCGCGGTTTGGTAGCCAGAGCGGCGGAGGATATTTGCGACGTTAGGGGTGCCGTCATTCGGTCCGGGGAAATCGTCACCGAGGGTGCGCACCGTGTTCAGGTGCGAGTGTTGGCCGGACAGGATCACGGCGCGACTGGGCGTGCAGATCGAGTTGGTGACAAAAGTCTTGTCGAGGCGCATGCCTTCGCGGCCGAGTCGATCGATATTGGGCGTCGGCGCGACTTCCGCGAGGCGACCGCCATATGCACTGATAGCGTTGGTCGCATGGTCATCCGACATGATGAACAGGATGTTGGGCCGAGCTGAGCCGGACTTGGCGGCCAAGGAGGCCACGATCGAAAGAAACACGAGGGCGATTAAGGAAACGAAACGGGGCATAGGGTTAGGGGTGCGCGAGGCGCGTTTTAACGGGAGACTCAGCCGGTGGGGATGGCCAGTAAGTGCGCTAGGCCATCGACTAAAGCGGACGTTGGAGCGGCGAGCAATATCGAACCCGGAGGAATGGAGGCACTCCTAAGGAAAAGACGTTCCCTTTGGTCAGAGGTCGGATTATCGTGGGTCTATGTTTTCTCGCCCCCTGAAAATCGTGTTTGGTCTATTTCTCCTGTCTGGCGTTGTTGGGGTGGCATCTCCTACGCCGCTCATGATAGAGCCGGGTAAGCTGGTGGTCGGGTCGGATTTCGATGGAAAGCGCGCCGCAGATCTCAAGTTGCTGAAGCTGCGGAAGGAGACCGTGATCGCAGTCGAAGGCGGCGTATTACGCGCCCTGCCTCCGGTGCTGACGCCGAAAGTTGCGGGGGTAGAGACCAAGTGGGGGAAAAGCACCTTTGCTCGTGTGGGACTGGTTGGCCTGCCGATGGATTATGTGGGCACGGCCCGCTGGAAGTTTCTCAAACCGACCGATGCCAAGGTGCTGGCCAAGGGGGTCGTATATATCGATTTAGGACACCGCATGATCCGGGTGACGATTAACCGCGAAGGCGCGACCCTGTTACTCGAGAATCACCTAGCGGGACGACATGATGACAAACCGGCGATCTTATTGGATGAGGCGCCAACCCTGAAGCTCGTGCCCGATCATTGGTATGAGATCATCGTTGAAGTGAAAGGCGACGAAGTGGTCATTCAGATCGATGATCATGTGCTCTACGGGAAACATGACCTGATCGCGACGGAGCGTTACGACGCCTTCAACTTTGATGCGACCGGTGATGGATTTTTGTTAGACCGAATAGAGGCCCATACCGCCGGCGAATTCCGCAAGGACTGGCCAGCCAAACGCAAACAGCTAGGCCGCCGATAGGGCGCGGATGTCGGGCGTAAAGCCCGACCCACAAAAGAGGTGCGCATCCCAAAATGTGGGTCGGGCTTCATGCCCGACAGTCCGAGGGCAGGGGTCAGCAACCCCGGCTTCGGCGCAGTGCATAGAGGGTAGGGCGTGACCGCCGGGCGCGCCGACAGTGGAGTGAATTCTCTACCTTCAGATTGAAAACGAAACGGCGCGTTGCCCAACACCACCCTTACCCCACGATGCCGAGAGGCATCGTCGACTTCCAGTTGCCGCGGGTGAAATCGGGGAACTGCTGCGGTGCGCCACCTTGAGCGACGGAGTCTTCGCTGAGTTGACTGACCGCACTCCAGAAGGCGCCTTCGTAAACGTTTTGGTCGAGCGGAGTTCCCGTGCGCAGACAATCGATCATGCGGTATTCCATGAGGAAATCCATGCCGCCGTGTCCGCCCATGCGGGTGGCGAGTTCACCCATGCGTTTGTAGAGTGGGTGATCGTGCTCGGCCATGAAGGCTTCGAGTTTATCGCCTTCGGCCCATGAGTGATGGTCCTTGGTGGCACCGGCCACGCCACCTTCGAGTGCGACGCGGGTGGGGTAGCTGGCGAGGGCACCCTTGGTGCCTTGGATGAGATTGAGGCGGGTGTAAGGGCGTGGGCTGGTCTCGTCCCACTGCACCATGACGGTGCGGCCCATCGTCGTCTTGATGATCGACGTGTTCATGTCACCGCCGGCGTAGGCGAGCTGGTTCCACTGGTGATCGGCGGCGTAGTTCTTGTCCGCGTAGAGGGCGCGACCCGCGGCGGGTGACGAGTAGGAAACGAGGCTACCGAAGTTGTCGTCGCCACGACCGAGATTCATGTATTGGGCGACCGGGCCGAGACCGTGGGTGGGGTAGAGGTTACCGTTGCGATTGGCGTAGTGGTAGGTGCGCCAGGAGCCGGTGCCGCGTTCGACTGCGTTCATCTGCTTGCGCAGCTCGTGGATGTAGGCGGCCTCGCCGTGGAGCAGATCACCGATGATGCCCTTGCGGCAGAGATTGAGATAGAGCAGTTCGACGCGACCGTAGTTCACGTTCTCCATCATCATGCAGTGCTTACCGGTCTTTTCGGACGTATCGACGATGTCCCACAGCTCCTGATTGGTGAGAGCCAGCGGCACTTCGACGAATGCATGGGCGCCCTGCTTCATCGCCTCGATGGCCATCGGGGCATGATCTTCCCATGGGGTCGCGATCAACACCATGTCGGGCTTCACCTCACGTAGCATCTTTTTCCAATTATTTTCCTTACCGTGGTAGAGCTTGATGTCGGTGTGGCGCTCGCCTTTGCCGGCCTCATCACAGAAGCCTTTGGCCCGCATGACGTAGTCCTCGTAGAGGTCACAGATGGCGACGATCTCGGTGCCTTCGATATTGGCGAGTCGTTGGGTGTGCCCCTTGCCGCGAGCGCCCACGCCGATCATCGCAACGCGCACCGTGTCGAGTTTCGGCGCGGCGAAGTCACCCATGTATTGGGCCTTGGGCGAGCGAGCCGGTGCGGCTGACGAAATCGAGGATGAGGCGGCCATCAACCCCGCGGCTAGGCCGGTAGAGTTTTTGAGGAATTTACGGCGAGAGACGTCTGTTGGGATATTCATAGAGGAAACTTTGCGCTTACAGGGGTGTGGTAGGGGAAGGGGACCACTCGCTCAACGAGGGTCGATACGTGCTAAAGAGAGGGGGATCTAAGCTCTGGGACGTATCCAAGGCAAATCCTGTGATGGGAAATTGGACTTAACCGATTAGGAAGATGCGAAATTGCCGTCAGGGAGGTGCGGCCTTATGATGGACTCATGTTGGCCAATAAATTTCGACGGATGAGACAGCGATTACGGTTGAGCACGATGGCCCTGGGGCTTCTCGGATGGTCCGCGACGAGCTCCGCCGCCGAACCCCCAGAGTCGGAGATTATTTTGTTTCTGGGTGACAGCATCACTTACCAAGGCACCTATGTGACCGTGATCGAGGCGGCCCTGATTACGCAGTATCCGGACAGGAACTACCGGATTATCAACTTGGGTCTCGGCAGTGAAACCGTTTCGGGACTTTCCGAAGAAGGCCATGCGGGCGGCCGCTTCCTTCGGCCCGACCTGCACGAACGATTGGACCGCGCGCTGAAGCAGGCCCAGCCCGATCTCGTCATCGCCTGTTACGGCATGAATGACGGCATTTATCTGCCCTTGGCCGATGATCGATTTGCGGCCTATCAAAAAGGCATCACCCGCTTGCGCGGCAAAGTCATCGCCGCTGGCGCGCGGATCATCCACCTGACGCCGCCGATCTTCGATCCGTTGCCGATTCCGGATCGCGTGAAGCCGCACGATGACAAACCGGCGAAGTTCTTTGGCGGCTACAACGACGTATTGGGCGCGTATTCCGATTGGTTGATGGATCAGTCCGAGCAACACGGTTGGACGGTCTGGGACTTACACGGCGATATGAACCAAGCCCTGGCCAGAGAGCGCGAAACCGACCCCGAGTTTTCCTACTCCCGTGATGGCGTCCACCCCAACGCCGCAGGACACGTCGTCATGGCGGGACCGGTGCTCTGCCACTGGGGACTCAAAACAACGGAGGCCGGCACCCCGGTGCATGACCAAGGCGAAGACATATTCAATTTTGTGCAGCAAAAACAACGTATCTTACGCAACGCCTGGCTAAGTGAAATCGGCCACAATCGCCCCGGCGTGGC
This sequence comes from uncultured Verrucomicrobiota bacterium, assembly GCA_913058185.1. Taxonomy (GTDB): domain Bacteria; phylum Verrucomicrobiota; class Verrucomicrobiia; order Opitutales; family Opitutaceae; genus Actomonas. Next base: position 4,544 of record CAJXQX010000050.1, on the reverse strand, counting down.
CGAAGGCCTGCCCCTCGCGGAAGCAAAAGCGAAAGCCGCCGAATGGGACGCCCAAGCACGAGCACTGGCCGAGAAGTAGGGGGGCTTTAAGCACCAATAGAGGGCCCCCTGTCGACAGAAAGTAGGTAGTGGTGGACCACTGGGTAACCCGTCTCCGCCTCTCAGGCGATGAGAGCTATGCCACTTGTTACCTGCTACCTGATACTTGTTACTTCGAACGCGAAGCCGTGAGCTCACTGCGGTTGGTCGGTGCGCAAGTCCCACCTTGCTCCATCCGCCATGATACTTCGATTGATGGCTAGCAGCTGTTTTTTCATGCGTTCCAGCACTTCGGGTTGCGCGGTGGCCAGATCGTTTTCCTGGCTTGGATCGTCCTTCAGGTTGTGAAGTTGGTAGTTCTTGTAGCTGCCCGTTTTGATCGCGGAGATCCACGCTTCGTCGAACATATTGTCGGTGGACAAGGGATAGTCGGGTTCGGCCACGAGCGAGTAGTCGCCGTCGCGGATGGCGACGACGGGGCGCGATTTTTGTAGGTGCCAGAATAGGGGTTGGTGGCGCTCAAAATTTTGCGGGTTTACGGTCAGGAGGGGGGAGATATCCGAGCCGTCCAAATGCACTCCCTTCGGTGGATCGATACCAAGTAGGCCGCATATTGTGGGCAGCACATCAACCAAACCGGCGGGAGCGGATGCGACCTGTCCGGCTGGAATCTTCCCCGGCCAATAGAATATTCCCGGCACGCGGATGCCACCTTGCCAGTTGCTTCCCTTACGTCCTCTCAGGTTGCCGACACGGTCGGCGCGGTAGCTGCCGTTGTCGGAGGCATAGATGATCAACGTATCATCCTCGATCCCGATTTTTTTGAGCTTCGCGAGCAGCCGAGCGATGGCGCGATCGGTATTGTCGATCGTGCCGGAATAGATCGCCGGTTGTGATTTGGGGTCGCCGTATTCTTGCGAGATTTCATCCGGTGCCGCGATCTTTTGGTGAGGCTCGTGGAACCAGACGTTGAGGAAAAACGGCGTATTTATTTCCCGGTGGGTATCGAGCCAATCGATGGCCTCGTCGACCACGAGTTGGCAGGAATAACCCTCCAGCGGACCCACGGGTTCGCCATTACGGTAGAAGTTGGTGGGGTTGTGGTGAGTGGGGAGGGCGTTGTTCTCGGTCGCGAACCAAGAGTCGAATCCATGCACATCGGGCGTAGGTTTCTTATGCTTTCCGTAAGGGAGTCCCAAATGCCATTTCCCGAAATGAGCGGTGTCATAACCGGCCTGCTTCAATACCTCGGCCAAAGTGATTTCACGCTCGAGCAAGTGGGAACGCTGTTCGGGATCAAAGATCCAGCTATAGACGCCGGTGCGGATGTGGTGGCGACCGGTCATCAACGTCGCGCGTGACGGAGAACATACGGCACTCCCGGCATAGAAGTCGGTAAAACGAATGCCCTTTTGGGCGAGCTCGTCGAGCGCCGGAGTTTTCACCGGACCGCCGTAGGAACCGATATCCTTCCATCCGAGATCATCCGACAAAAGCATCACCACGTTCGGTGCCGCCTGGGCCGAAACCGCGATGACCAGACTAACAAAGCATATCAATTTATTCATAATATTATTCTGATTCTACTTGGGGTGTTCCAAATCCTGATTCCAGTAAAATAACGGGGCGGATTGGGGAAAGGTTGGCGGATATAGCCCCGAGGGCAATCCCATGGAGCAAGGATGAAGGCCGCGCTGCGGAGTTTCCGGGCCTCCCGCAGGAAAGGGTCATCGGTGCATGGACCGGTGAGTAAGGCCGTTTGAACATCTATGATTTTCATCGTTAAATCTTCCTCGTAATTGAAAATGAGTAATTTTTGAGAATGAGACTTTTCTAGTCGCCAACGCTATCTTTAGGGACCGGCGGACGACTGGTTAGCGCGGTGGGTTAATCAAAGATCATGGGCGAGTCCCTCCATCGGAGCATCCACCCATTCCTGACGCACGATTTCGCCGTCCTTGACTCTCACCACTCCAAACCGGCTCTCCCAGGGAATGGTCAGACCATCTCCGGTGAAGACTTCACCTTGGGCCGCGACATCGATATACGAAGCGAGCACATAGTCGGTGAATCCGCCGACTAAGCTCACCTTCAAGACAAGCGCCCAGTGCGTTTCCGGGGAGACCTCGAAAATCTCAATCCCCTTCACTTGAGAATCCCCCGTATGGGGGTCAAAGGCAGCAATGAATTGACTGCGCAAATCCTCACCAGACCGACGGACAAAGACGGAATGGATCTTCCGGCCAACTTGATCGCGCAAGCGTCGCCCGGGGGATTGAGTCACATACAATTGGGATTCGCCTTGGTCGGCCAGATGCGCGTCGAGGGAGACTCCGTCCTCCCAGGTCCAACGCACCGCCGCGGGTCCCGCGATCGAGCCGGTGCGGACCTCGGTGACCTCCTCATAGGCATAATCTTTGCCGGGAAAGGCGTCGACGTCATCGAGGTCTACGCCCTCGACCGTGATTTCTGGGCCTTCGCCGTGCAGGGCCCAGTCATGGGTCGATCCTCCGCCTCCCCGGAAAAGATCGACCGCGTAAGGTCGTCCTTCCGGACCATCGATTAACGCGATTTGGCGGGCAAACGGCTCGGCGATGAATCGGTAGGAGTCCCAGGATTCTCCTTCGCAGGCCGAGATGAAATCGCCGTGGTAGAGGTAGTTGGCAACTCCGTTGGGCGCCCGCTGATTTTGGGTGTCCACGGTCAACGTGTTGTGCGACAGGGAGGCGTTATACCAGGTGTAGCGCTCGCGCACGCCAAACACCGCATAGCCCAGATCGGAGAGCATTTCGCGTCCATTGGCCCAGAGTATCGTGCTTAAAGCATCAAAGTGGGTGTGCGAGTTAGCGAACTTGTGGTGGTGCATCGTAAACACGGTGCGGTCATCGCCGATTCCCCGTCTCAACATGAACAGGCCCATGCCGGTGTAGTCTTCGCTGACGGTCGAGATCGACGTATCAAAAGTCACCTCGGCGAGGAGCTGATCCACGTCCGGGGGACGATTGAACAAGGCGAACAGGTCGCCTTCCTCCAGTAGGCTTCCGTCGTAAGCCGCTTGGGTGTAAGCGAGCCACTTTTCCTCACCGGTCAGGGCATACATCGTCTCCGGTCCTTCCCACGCGGGACGCGATCCCAGACGGGCATCATTGACGGGGGGCAGGTCACCGTCGGGGAAGCGCATGCGAAAGGCGATTTCGTTGATGGGCCCGAGCTTGGGGTGATCCTTCAGCTGCACGTTCTCGAACCGATCGGAGCCGGAGAAGGATGCGGGATCGCTGTATCCATCGAGGTAATACGGGGCGAGCCCGACGCTCTTCATCAGCATGGTATGATACGAAAGCGTGCGCTCGTGCCAGGCCCCATCTTTGAAAAAGAGGTGATCTAGGACGCGATCGTAAGACTCATCGCCGGCCAGGACCCAAGCGAGGATGTCATGGTCTTGCAGCAGACGACCAATGAGGGCGACCCCACCAAACCGATAGGCGACGTCGTTGGAGATTCCCTGCAACGGGCGAACGGCGGTCAACATTTCGCCTCCTTTGCGGAAGAGGTTTTCCTCGATGAAAGCACGGTCTTCATCACTGACGACCTCGCTGTGGCAGATGACGTCCCAAGCCGTGCCGAGCTGCATGAAAATCTGTGCATCCTTGAGGTGCCAGCCGGTCAGCTTACCCGCCCAGCCCCAAGGGTAGGAATCAAAGCGAAAGTTGTCGTGGAAGATGTAGCCGGGGTAAACTTCTGCCAAGCGGTAGAGCAATTGCGTCGCCGCGGTCGCGTAGCGGTCTTCCTCGGTCATGGCATAGGCCACACCGAGTGCCTCGATCCAGGTATAGGCGTGAGTCGCCTTCTGGTGGCCGATGGTTTGCCAAATGGGGTAGGTCTTACCTTCCTCGTCGCGGTAGATCGGATGGGGGATGATATCCCCTTGCGGGGAGGTGCGCCGGATGACCCCGTTTTGGGGATAGGTGTCGGCATCGACCACGAGCTCACAATAGTTGCAGATCAGTTGGTCGGGATTTTCCGGGACCCATGCCCACACGTAATTGAGCCAGTATTCGCCGCAACGGGGGCAGCTGGTTTGATCGTTCGGTGTGGTCGGCGTGAACCAGGCCCGGAGGTACTCCGGGGGTTGGGCAGCCGCTTCATCGGCCAGCAGGAGCTTGTCCTGCAACAACGTGGCTGCCCAATCATACCGAGCCGCGTTGGTCCGCGCCTGTTCAATCCTCTCGGGCGTATAGATAAAAGGGGCGGGGGAGGTTTCGCCTTGGGCGAAAACAAATGAAATACCGATCAGTTGGAGAAACAGGAAAATTACGGTCGGTTTCATGGAGGCAGAGTGTGGAAGGATTGTGGCCGTCCGCAAGTTATAGGGCGAGGGGGTCCCCGCCGAAGGTCTCTTTCCTCTTTATCGTTCTCTGACGGCGCAGCCGCCCGTTTGGATGGAGCGGGGAGGGGGCTGTCTCTTATACACATCTGACGCTGCCGACGACTCCTTACGTGTAGAT
>CAJXQX010000049.1 GCA_913058185.1 uncultured Verrucomicrobiota bacterium | reverse complement strand
TCTCCACAAGTGTATCGAGCTCGCTAGTGAGTTTGGCTTCGATGGAGTTGAGCTGCTGCTCTATCAATTCGAGCAAAATAATCTCCTGTCCAATAGCTATGTGCAGTCATTGAAGCGCCATGCCTTTCGGCTAGGATTGCCCCTATGTGCGATGTCGACTCATCAAGGTTTCGTTTCGCCCGATCGCGAAAAACGACAACGTAATATCGATCTAACGATCAGCCAGATTGAGCTCTGCGCCCGGTTAGGGATTCCTACCATGCGCGTGAATACGGGGCGCTGGGGGACCTCAGGAAACTTCGATGAGCTCATGGCCAACAAGGGCCAGGAACCACCACTCGAAGGCTTCACGGAAGAAGACGCGTTCCCCTGGGTGATTGACGCTTTTGAAAAATGCCTTCCGACCGCGGAAAAGCTCGGCGTGGTTATGGCACTCGAGAACCATTGGGGACTGGGGTTAACGGCCCAAGGTGTTCTGCGGATTGTGAATGCCATCGATTCTCCCTGGATGCGGGTAACGTTGGATACCGGAAATTTTCTAGAGAATCGTCGCGAGCAATTGGAGGCTATGGCTCCGCACGCGTATTTTGTGCAGGCCAAAACCTACTACGGCGGTGGGCAATGGTATGAGCTCGATATCGATTATACGCAGATCGCGGCCATGCTCCACCAACATGACTATCGCGGTTGGGTGTCGTTAGAATTCGAAGGCATGGAGGACTACCGCACCGCAATCCCCAAGAGCCTAGCGAGACTCCGCCAGGCATTCACCAAATAACCGCCTGTTGCTCACTCTACTGTCTCCAATAAAGTGTCACGTATTAAGTGACAGTTAATTGTAATCTTTTACTTGTAAGATACTTAAGTGGAAATCTCATCGAGCAACTCGAAGATTTCTTGATTCAGTAGATCCAGTTTTTCGTTCATGAGATTCCGCAGGGAATTTTCACCGGAAATCAGTGAACTCAGATCGGTGGCGTATTGCACGCGATCGGCCTCGTCCACGCTGTGCGCATCGAAGAACGTGGCGTTGGCGAGACGCCGTCCTTCGACCGCGAGGTCATAACGTTTACCGCCGGCGATTTGAGAATCGAAAACCCGATTGAGTGAAGTCGCCAGTTCGGGATGGGCACTCACGTCGTGGACTGTCTTCTCGGAATCAGGCAGCCAATCCAACCCTCGCCAGACTTCGCAGCCGAAAAGCTTCTTGGGGCGGGTATCCCGAGGGAGTTCGTGGATAGCAGCGATCGTGGCCAGCAGCACGCCGATGTGGGCGGGGTGTTTGTCGAAAGGATTGTGAGTGTAAATGAAAGTCGGTCGCGTCTGGACCAGCAGTTTCTTGATGTCCTCTACCAGGTCGGAGCGATTCGCAGCTTCTTTGGCATTGGAGGAGGGGTGACCGAGTTGGGCGACGAAACCGAATTCTCCGAGAGTGGCCGCAGCTTTTTGCTCCTCGATCCGAACTGCCTTCATCTGCTCGTTGGAATAATCTGAATACGGTCCGGTGCGGGCACTGCCGGCGCCGTCGGTGCAGGTGATGCCACCAAACCAACGATCAGGGCTTTGGTAACACTCGAGGATGCCGTGTAAGGCCATGAACTCGAGGTCGTCCTGATGCGCTCCGATGCCCAGATGCGTGGTGCGAGGAAGGGCTTCACCGACGGGCAGTGAATCGGGAATGAAAATATCGTGATTCGATTGGGAGAGATTCATGGTGGAAGTTTTTAGAATCAGAGTTGAGGCAAACTGGCGGCGGCGATGGCTTGGCCGTGACGTTTGGTTTTCTCGTCGGGAGTTTGGAATGTGATCCCTGAGGACAATTCTGAGAACTCAAGATCAAGCACGCGGCGAGCTTCTGCCAGCACGATATCACCGCCGGCGCCGGAACTTACGCGACCGAGCACGAGCAGATTACGGAATTCATAGAATTCTCGGTAGTGGGCGATGGAGTAGCCGAAGTAGGTTCCAATGGTTTCGTAGATAGCCGAGGCGCGCTCGTCGCCGGCGTTCATGTAGGCTTGGACGGCTTCGAGCTTTTCGGGCAATCCGAGTTGCGGGTCCACTGATAGGCCTGAAGCTGGAATTAATCGCCCCACGGCTTGTTGAGAGAAATATTGCACGCCGCAGCCGCGATCTCCGCTCCACTCGTCGGTGGGAGCATCGGAGCGGTAGTCGACCGGACAAAAGGCGAGCTCGTTGAGCCAGCCTGTAACTTGATTTTGCGGATTGATGAATCCAGCGGCAAGGCTTGTGCCCATGGAGATGCCGAGCACGGCACTGTCGTTGATGGCCATGGCTCCAGCGATGGCGGTGACGTCACCGTCGTTGGCGACCTCGAAGGGAACGCCGTCCCACTCTTTTTGCAGGTCCTTAAACACGGACCGGATACGGCGATCGAAGTCGGCTTGGGCGATGCCACGGTAAAGAGATCCCACGCGCGGTTCGTTATCGATGTAGATACCGGCGGCGCTGCCTCCGATGGCGTCGACGTGGGGCAGGTGAGCGGCGGCGCTTTTGAGGCTATCGGCGATACCGGCACGGTGATACTCGGGATCACTTTCGAAGTAGGGGTTCCATTTGATTTCCTCGGAGAAGACCACCTTGCCATCGATCATCGCGGCGCATTTGCGGTCGCTGCCACCAAGATCAAAGCCGATACGGTTACCTTTCAGCGGATTTGCCGAACCGACGGAGACAGGCGGGGAAGGTTGCAGTGCTTCAAGCTCGGCGCTTTCGACGGTGAGGGATTCGCCGAAGCAAGCGCGACCGATGAAGTCGTAGTCGAAGCTGCGAGCACCGGTCGGAGAATAGGTCTCCTGGAGTTTACTTACAATGTGCGGCGCGCCGGCAATCCGTACGCGGGATCCGCCCCAAGCCCATAAGAGTAGTTTGATCAACCGTTCGCAATACAACCACGTGTCGGCGGCGTGCGCGGGGGAGTCAGGTAGAATCTTAGTATTGTGGGTCCAGGTGGTTCCGCCGGGCCGTTCAATGGCGATCCGGATGGCGTGAGCCTCGTCGGAATCGTTAGCCAATCTTTGGTAAGCGCGGTTCCACATGGCTGCAGGAACGAAGCGGGGATCTAGTTTAGGCTGACAGGAGGAGGTTAGGTGAATCATAGCGTTTCAGCTGAGAAAGAATATAAGCGATGAGGGTGGTGATTGCGGGACATCGATTCCAATCCATTAAGGCCGAAGATTTCCTTTCTCGTTCAATGAAACGCGAAGTCGACAGGCATCCTGTCGATCGGTTCAGCAGGCTATGGGCGGGGTGATCGCCGCTCGGCGATCGGGAGGACGATCCTAAGGCAGCTCGAAAACCACGGTTGGTGGCTCGGTGTCCGTCGCGAGAGGAGCCTCGGGATCGAGAGTCAAATCGATGGGAGTGAACTGTAACTCCGGTAAGTTGGGCAGTCGGGCCATTGGGGCGGGAGAAATGGTGGGCTTCACGGGAGCTCGAGAGATGGGCGATGGGTTGAGCGTGGCGAACGTCTGCTCGATCAACTCAACCATGCGGATATCGCGTTCTTGGGAGGTAGGGCAGCCCATGAGCACGGCGACGATGCGTCGACCGTCGCGCTCGGCGGTGGCGGAGAGACAGAATCCAGCCGCTCGGGTGAAACCGGTTTTGAGTCCATCCACTCCAGCGACTTTTCCGATGAGGTGGTTATGGGTGCGCATCATCACGGGTTTGGCTCGGTATCCCTCGCCGAACGGGCGGCTTTTGATCGATGAATAATGGAGGACATCGGTCTCGCGCAGAAGGGCTATTGAAAGGGTCGCCAAGTCACGCGGAGAGGTTTGGTCGGTTTCGGAAAGTTTCCGTAATCTGGGTGGCAGACCGTGCGGGGTGCGCCAAATCGTATCCAGCATGCCGAGCTGGAGTGCTCGTTCGTTCATTCGGGCGACAAAGGCCGTCCGGTCGGTGGCGGCCGTGTGGCTGAGCGCGTGGGCTGCGTCGTTGGCGGATTGAATCATGAGCGCATAAAGCAGCTCCTGAACGGTGAAGACTTCGTTGTGCGCCAACCAAACTTGGGTGCCGCCCATCCGGGAATCTTCGGCTGAAACCGTGACTCGAGTGTCGAGGGAAATCTCACCCGCCTTGATCGCATCTTGCACGACCAAGAAGGTCATCAATTTGGTGACGCTGGCTGGCGGGCCTTTGAAGTCGGACTTATCCGCGAAGAGGACGGAACCATCCGCCGCATCCACCACAATGGCTCCCTTGTAAACGTCGGCCATGGCAACCGTGACCAAGCAGCTAAAAGCTGAGATCCACGGAATTCTAGACAGAGAAAACAAGAGAAGCGTCGAGTCGGAGGATGAGGGTGGCTTCAGCGACGATCGAGGATCGCCGGCTGAATCATTTCGCGCGGGCGGTGTTCAGCGCCATCAAAGCGGCGCCGATCGATTGGGAGAGTTCACCCAAGGTCGCAGGCACGAATTGGATGTTCTGTTTCTGCGCAGGATAGAGGTAGGGCATGGCGGAATCACGGATGCCATTGAGATAGCGTTCGCGGAACTCAGCGGTCGTTGACTCAGGATCAATCAAGCCACCGCCGATGACAACGTAACGGGGATCGAGGGCGATGATCAGACGGGCGGCATGGAAGCCGAGCGCCTTGGCCTGGAAATCGAACATGTCGAGAGCGAGGGCGTCGCCTTCCTGCGCGAGATCGCGGAGTTTGAAGCACTTTTGTTTTTCCGGTTCATCAGAACTCGCGAGTGGATGGTCCGGGTAACGCTTTAGCGTGTCGCGGAGCAATTGAGGAAGTCCGGAAATCGTGGTGTAGGCTTCGATACAACCCCAGTCGCGGCCGCAACCGCATTGGTAGACCGGTGGGTTGCCGAGCAGATGAAGCGGGGCCGGCATGTGTCCGCCTTCCATGCCGGCGAAGTTGTCGCCAGAGAGCGGCATTCCGTCGGCATTGATGTAGGCGCAGCCAAGACCGGAACCGGGCGCGAGCAGGATTACGCCGACTTCTTCTGAACCGCGCACGGCGTGAGCTTCGCCGACGCCGCCGAGGTCACCGTCATTACCCGCGACGACCGAGATGGGACGTCCGGCTTCGGAGGAGAGGGCTTTGGTGTAATCTTGAAGGAAGTTCCAGCCGGTAAAACTGTCCGGTAGGTTCGAAGACTTATCGAGCACACCGTAAGATTGATAAGGACCAGGAAGGGCGAGACCTACGCCGCTGATTTGGTCCCACTTGATGTCATTGTCGGCGAGGAAACCTTTCACACCTTCGACCCAACCAGAAATCACGGCGTCGGTGCCAGCGGCGGAGTTGGTGGAACTCTGGCGAAGATCATGGGAGATGATCGTGCCGTCGGCCCAAACGCCGCCTGTTTTTGAAGTGGTCGCACCACTGTCGGTGCCGATGAATACGTTGGAATTAGCCATAGGAAGAATCGAAACCCCGAGAAAATCAAAGATCGGGGTAATAACAAGCCCCCGCGTTTATGCTGGGGGGCAAACTGGAGCTTATCCGAAGACAACGTTGAATATCCCCGCCACGATATTCTCTAAAATGCTTTAATTCAGTAGCTTAGCACCTGATCTGTTCGATGGGCTGATCGTGGAGGACTAGGTCGGGATTCTTGTCCGTGAAGTAGTCCATGGTCCATTGGTTGGGGAAGAGGATGATGGCGTTATCGAATTTGTCGGTACCGAAGGAGACGCCACCGGGCATGAGGAGCTCTCCAGAGTTTTCCAGCGAGGGATGCGGCTCGAGCCAACGGAGGACTTCAAACGGGGCGGGCGTGAGCTTTGACTTGGCTTTGTATTCACTCTCGAGACGCGCTTGCACGACCTCGAATTGGAGTGGTCCAACCGCCGCGAGGAGAGTGGCCCCGGGCGGTGCGTGTTTCACTTCGAATGACTGCATCACGCCTTCGAGCAACAGCTGCTGCACGCCGGCACGGTATTTCTTGGCATCGCCTGAAACGGGATTGGTAAGCCACGAAAATACTTCGGGTGCAAAACGAGGGATTTCGTCGTAAGCAATGGTGCGGTCCTCGGTGAGGGTGTCGCCGATGCCAAAGGCGTCGTGACCCACGAGACCGATGACGTCACCGGGCCAAGCTATATCGACGGTTTCGCGGTCTTGGCCGAAGAGTTTGTGCGCCGAGGAAAGGCGCACATTTTTGCCGGTGCGTTGATGGGTCACCACCATGTCGCGTTCGAATTTGCCCGAGCAGACGCGAATGAAGGCAATACGGTCGCGGTGCTTCGGATCCATGTTGGCTTGGATCTTAAAAACGAACCCAGAGAACTTGGGATGGAGGACATCGACTTCCTTGGCCACGGTGGGCGTGGGCAAGCCGGGCGAACTCATCGCAACAGAGGTGCGCGTGGTCGGAGGAATTGAGTCGTCGAGGAATCCTTTGAGTAGGCGTTCGACCCCGAAGTTATTCACGGCCGATCCGAAATAGACCGGGGTTTGCTGGCCGGCGTGAATGGCTTCGAGATCGAAGGCGTGGCCTGCCCCTTCGAGCATCTCGAGCTGCTCAACGGCGTTCTCATAATCGTCAGGATCCATCGTGTCCTTCATCAGCGGGTCGCTTAGACTCGAGATGCTTTCGGGGGATCGATAGGCGCCTCTCGGTGTGCGTTCGAAGAGGTTTACTTCCTTCGCTCGAAGATCGTAGATGCCCTTAAAGGAGGGACCACTGCCGAGGGGCCACGTGACCGCTGTAGGGGGCAGCCCGAGGACGGATTCGAGTTCGTCGAGCAGTTCCAAAGGATCGCGGGTGGGGCGATCACACTTGTTTATGAAAGTGAAGATGGGGACCCCGCGACGACGGCAAACTTCGAAGAGTTTTCGGGTCTGCGGCTCAATGCCTTTAGCCGCGTCGATGACCATGAGGGCGGCATCCACGGCGGTGAGGACACGGTAGGTGTCTTCGGAGAAGTCTTTATGACCGGGAGTATCGAGTAGGTTGACCGCGTGGCCATTGAAGTCGAACTGCAGCACGGTGGATGAGACCGAGATCCCGCGTTGGCGTTCAAGGGCCATCCAGTCCGAGGTGGTGGAGCGCTGGTTCTTCCGGGCGGTGACGGAACCGGCCAAATGCACGGCATTACCGTAGAGGAGGAACTTCTCGGTCAGCGTGGTTTTGCCGGCATCCGGATGCGAAATGATCGCGAAGGTGCGACGGCGGGCGATTTCCTGGGCGGGACTCATGCGAAATCGGCGAGGGTTCGCGGCAGGAGGGGGGGCGTCAAGGGTGGAGAGGTAGGACTGTTTTAAACCACAGATTTCGCAGATTAACCCAGATTCCGTCAGACTGCGTTTTTTTAAGGAGTTAGCAGAGTGAACAGAGATGCCGTCAGCACGGGGTTCTTTCACTATAGAAAGACACGAAAGGCTGACGCTCTGATGATTTGTGGTGATGCGCGAGGTTTGGGGGAAGGGGTCACGTCGTGATAAGTTTACTACGCTCCGCTTCGTAGAACTTGTCTACGACATGACCCCAGCGGGAGCGGCCTGACGCTCTGTTTCTGAAACTTGTCTGCCCGCCATAGCCTTGGCGAAGGAGGGTTACTTGATACCTGACACTTGGCACTCCGCGCGGGGCACCGCGCGTTTTGGTCTTCCGTATGGGTCCGATGTGGACCGAGGATGTCTGCAATGTCGGAAAAAGCTTTTATTCAACTCAAACCGAACGCGAAGGGCCGCGTGAACACTGGGCACCCATGGGTTTTCGCTAACGAGGTCGCAGAGCTATTGCCGGCGGAGCACGATGGTGACGTCGTGGAGTGTCGAGATCGGCGGGGGAGACTCCTTGGGTCGGGAATATACAACAGTCGTTCGCAGATAGTGTGGCGGAGTCTGGGGCGAGGACACCCCATCTTGAATGCGGAGCTGCTTCGCGAGCGACTCACGACTGCGGTGAAGCGCCGGGATGATTTAGGTGGTATCAAATACCGTCGGTTGGTTTGGACCGAGTCAGATGGCTTGCCCGGTCTCGTGGTCGATCAGTTTGGCGATACGTTGGTTATGCAGCTGCAGACTTTGGCGATGGATCGGTGGAAGGATGAGTTGGCGAATCTGTTGATCGAGATCACGGGCGCCAGCGAAGTGATCCATCGTAATGATGGATCGATTCGTCGGCTGGAGGGACTGGAGCAAAACGTCTCTACGCATTCTGGCGGTGAGTGGGCGCCTCGATGGACGACGATTGAGGGCTTCGACTATTGGCTCAATTTGATGTCAGGCCAGAAGACCGGGTTTTATTTGGACCAACGTGAACAACACCTGCGAATCGCGCAGCAAGTCGAGCGTTTGGTGGCCGAAGGCCGAAAGGTCAAAATGTTGGATACGTTCTGCAATCAAGGCGCTTTTGCGATGCATGCGGCGCGCGCGGGGGCAGAAAAAGTGCTCGGCTTAGACAACGCATATGATGCCATCGGACAGGCGGTTAAGAATGCGGAGCGCAATGAAGTCTCGGCGGTATTTGAGGGAGCGAATGTCTTTGATTGGTTCACGGCTAATCGGGAGGCGAAGTGGGATGTGATCGTGCTTGATCCGCCGCCTTTCGCTAAGTCGAAGAAGGCCATGGCGGGTGCTCTACGCGGCTACAAGGAATTGAATATGCGCGCGATGCGCGCGCTCGAACCTGAAGGGGTGTTGGCCACCTACACCTGTTCGCACCACATGGGTGATGCGGAGTTACGCGGCGTCTTGGCCGAAGCAGCGCACGACGCGAAACGCCGCGTGCAGGTGATCGAATATTGTCACCAACCTGCCGATCACCCGGTGCTCGTGACGATGCCTGAAAGTGAATACCTGCGTGGCTATATTTTACGGGTGGAATGACGCGTTGGAAAAGCTGAGAGTTGAAATACTGAAAGTTGATCCCGTCAGTCTGAATCGGATTGGCCGCAAAGAGGCGCAAATTTTTATGATGCGAATTTTCGGTTCGTGGCGCCTAGAGGCGCGCGATCGATGTGGGCCGAGAGAATGGATCTTTTTGCGCCTCTTTGCGGCAAAATGCTGAAACCGTCAGCCTGGTTAGGGTTTTTGATCAGAGACATTTTGTGCTTTCTGTGCCTTTTTTGGCTATTTGATTGGTCTGGATTTTGGAATAATTCCGGAGCTTTCTCTGACCAAATTAGGGCACAAAAAAGCCGGCCCCGTGAAGGGACCGGCTTTGAAATGAATCGGTTGGGTGAATCTTAGAGGTTACCGGCGTAGATCGCGGTGGAACCGAGCTCTTCCTCGATGCGGAGGAGCTGGTTGTATTTCGCTACCCGGTCGGAACGGGAAGCTGAACCCGTCTTGATCTGACCCGCGTTGAGCGCGACCGAGATATCTGCAATCGTGGTGTCTTCGGTTTCACCGGAACGGTGAGAGATCACCGAGGTGTAGTTGTTTTTGTGCGCGAGTTCGACGGTGTCGAGGGTCTCGGTCAGGGAACCGATTTGGTTCACCTTCACGAGGATCGAGTTGGCCACGCTCATGTCGATGCCCTTGCGGAGGAAATCGACGTTGGTGACGAAGAGATCATCGCCGACGAGCTGACACTTATCGCCGATAGCGTCGGTGAGCTTCTTCCAGCTGGCCCAGTCGTTTTCGTCACAACCGTCTTCGATCGAGTCGATCGGATACTTAGCAACGAGGTCCTTGTAGTAGGATACGAATTCGTCACCGGTGTAGGCTTTACCGGAAGATTTTTTGAAGACGTATTTCTTCTTCTTTTTGTCGTAGAACTCGGAAGACGCGACGTCGAGGGCGAGCATGATATCCTTGCCCAGTTTGTAGCCAGCAGCCTTGACGGCGGTAGCGATGACGTCGAGGGCATCGGTGGTGGAAGCGAGGTTCGGAGCGAAGCCCCCTTCGTCACCGACTGCGGTGGAAAGACCTTTGGACTTCAGCACCTTCTTGAGGGCGTGGAAGACTTCGGCACCAGCGCGAAGAGCTTCGCTGAAGGTCCGGAAGTTGATCGGACGGATCATGAACTCTTGAAAATCGATCGGAGCATCGGAGTGAGCGCCACCGTTCATGATATTCATCATAGGAACGGGCAGGACCTTAGCGTTGGGTCCACCGATGTATTTGTAGAGAGGCTGACCGAGCGAGTTGGCGGCGGCGTGGGCGGTGGCGAGGGAAACACCGAGGACGGCGTTGGCGCCGAGTTTGGCTTTGTTCTTGGTGCCATCGAGCTTGATCATGGTGTGATCGACGCCGACTTGGTCACAGGCATCGAAGCCGAGGAGCTCGGGACCGATCTTGGTCTTCACGTTGGCGACGGCGGTTAAGACGCCTTTGCCGAGGTAGCGGGACTTGGCAGCTTTGGCCTTGGCTCCCTTGAGTCTCTTTATGTCACCGTCGCGGAGCTCGTGGGCTTCGTGCTCTCCAGTGGAGGCGCCAGAAGGCACGGCGGCGCGGCCGATGGTGCCATCGGCAAGTTTCACGTCGACCTCAACGGTCGGGTTGCCCCGAGAGTCGATGATTTCGCGGGCGGTGATGTCAGTGATCGTTGTATTCATATCAGGATTAAATTGGGCGGAGTGTCAGCGGACACCGCGCAAAGGACACTTGAACGGATGAGACCGCAGGTGTGAAGCCCAAAGACGATCCGCCTCCATCTAGGGAGGGAAGTGCCCCTGATCTCGGAGAACCACTTCGGGTAATGATCCGCTTTCGGATGACCTAAAATGGGGGGCGAGTGATCCCGAGTTTCTCGAGCGTGCGAGAGACTGGCCCTTGGGGCTTGGGTCTAAGACCGGCTGGCAATTGAGCCACGTATCCCCGCACGACAGCGGTGCGGATCACGGTCACACCGTTGTAATTTAGGGTTAAAACCGTTTTTTCGGTGAGTAGTTCAGCCGGGATCTGATCGAGGTGGCCCTCGTAGGCGGCAGCGTCAAGGGGCGTGTCGCCGTGGTCGTTACGGAATAACAGTAAGTCTTCGGTGAGATTCCCAGAGGGAATGTGATCGAGTTGACCGGTCTCAGCAGCGGCGTGAATTACGGTAAACCCTGATTTACTCGCTACGATCATGTTGTCGTGCACGAGAAAGGCGTCCGGAACTTGGCGTAGGTTACTCGCGATCGCTGCGGCATGAAGCACCGTATCGCCGGAGCGGGTTTGAAGCATCAACGATTTGGCGGTGATAAATTCCGACGGAATCTGGTCCAAATGATGATTGAGAGCCGCGACATGTAGCACGGTTTCGCCGCTGGCATTGGTCGAGGCGAGGAGCTCAGCGGTGATATACTGAGGAGGGAATTGATCCAATGTGCCTTACTCGGCTGCTTCATGGAGCATATTTTGGCCGAGATCATTACGCATGGTGATGACGTCACCGGTCACCAGCTCCTGGGGTAAATCACCCAGATGTCCGTGGCTGGCCGCCACATGGTATACCGTATAGCCACTGTTACTGCGGGTGAGTAAATGATCGTGAACCAGCAATTCCGCAGGGATTTCTGACAGGTAATCACCCATTGCGGCGTGATGCAGTGGGGTGTAGCCGGAATCATTTTTCCTCAGCAAGTTTTCTGGGGAACACACCTCGGGTGGCACATCGTTTAAACGGCCGTAGCGGGCGGCGGCGTGCAGTAAGGTATTTCCAGCGGTTGGGTTCCATGCAACTAGCATGATCGAGAGAGCTTAGTTTCTCTCGACTGAGGGTCCCGTTGCGGAGCGCCGCGTGAAGTGCCTTTGTATCCATGACGCAGAAACCAAAAGAGTTCGATATTGGAAGCGCACTGGCGAACAAAAAATCTCCGACGACTGATTGGCGATTGAGTTTGCCAAAGTGACTTAAGGTTCAACCCTTCAACGGGATGAGTTCACCCGAAGAGCCCGTCTCCGATACCCCCGAACCCCGCGATGCCATTCTACTGGTGGATGATGAAGCTTCCCTGCTCGATGTCTTTGTAGCCGCGTTGAGTCCCCACTTCGATTGTGTGACGGCTAACTCCTCTCGGGGGGCAGAATTTGAACTACGGAAACGAGACTTCAAAGTCGTGATTTGCGATCATCTCATGCCCGGAGGTAATGGGATGAGTTTCTTGGTCAGAGCGCGCGAAGAATTTCCCTATATGCAGCGAATTTTGGTCACGGGATACATGAAGCCGGAGATGCTTTTACGCAGTGTTAATGAAGCGGCTCTTTTTCGCTATTTGTTGAAGCCCGTTTCCTTGGTTGAATTAGTTCGCGTGACTCGGGAAGCGATTCAGCTCCACGATCAATCCGCCGGTTGAGCGCCGATTCCGAACCCTCGCTGGAGATCTGGCGGACGTTGATTATCGATTTGGAATTTTACGGTGTCGCGGACAAATAGATGTCGGGCTAAGTTGTCGCCGAACATCTGAGCACCCAGTATCGGCTAACCCAGTTCTCCCTGCCGTTGTAGGTTCTAAGCCTTTTTATCGGATAGTTTCGCTCGAAGGTAAGGCGCGGTCGGTGAACGCTTCTTTTTAAGCAGCGAAGCCAAGTTGCCTTGATGCATCAGTTGTCCTCCCCGCGGACCGCCTTCGGGTCCGAGCTCCACGATGTAGTCGGCCTCGGCGATCAAATCCAGATGATGCTCAATCACGACCACGGTGTGGCCCTGGTCAACCATGGTGTGCAGCAGATGGATTAGTTTTTCGCAGTCGCTCAGGTGTAAGCCGATGGTGGGCTCTTCGAGCAAGTAGAGATTCTGGGGCATAGCGCCTCGTTTGCGATCGGTGTAAGAAGCCAGGCCGCGCGAGAGTTCGGCAATTAGTTTAAGGCGCTGCGCTTCGCCCCCGGATAGGGTGGGTGAGCTTTGGCCCAGCGATAAGTAACCGAGTCCACAGTCGACCATGAGTTGGCAGATTTCACCCAACCGGCTGTGGAAGGAGAAGAAATCGGCCGCCTCGTCGAAGGTGAGTTGCAGGACATTTCCAATGGTTTTACCGTTCCAAAGGATGTCATCCAACTCCGGAGCATAGCGTGACCCATTGCAGTCATCACAACCGAGGTAAGTGTCGGGCATGAAAGCCATTTCGAGTTTGATTCGCCCGGCTCCTTTACACGTTTCGCAACGACCACCGGCGGTGTTAAACGAGAATCGACTGGCGGTGTAACCGCGCATTCTGGCTTCAGGTAGGGTGGCGAAGAACTGTCGGATTAAATCAAAGATCCCGAGATAGGTAGCCGGGGTTGATCGGGGCGTTTTCCCGATGGGAGATTGATCTACTTCAATGACCGTTCGGAATGGAAACTTGCCGCGTAACTCTCCGAACGGCGGAGCATCGACTGCCTCCTCGGCGCCGGGAAATGATCCCGATCGCAGCAGCCCTTTTCCCGTGACCTTCGACTTGGGCTGGTCGATGGCCGCGGCAATCGCGGGATGGAGGACACTGCGAAACAAAGTCGATTTGCCGGCACCACTTGGTCCGACCGCCATGATCAGTCGGGCCAAAGGAATTTGGAGATCAAATCCCTTGAGATTACGGAATCGGACGCCGCTTAATTCGAGCCAATCGGTGGTTCCTCTCCGCCTCTTAGCCGTGCTGGGGCGTGGCGGCAAAGGGCGATAGGATCCGCGCAAGGGATGGGCAATGCCGCGGGCCAAGAACTGACCCGTGATGGACGCCGGATTAGCTTGGATCTCGCTGGGTGTGCCCATCGCGAGAATTTCTCCGCCGTGGGATCCGGCTCCGGGACCTAGATCAATGATACGGTCGGCGCGGAGCATGAGCTCATCGTCATGTTCGACGACGAGCAGGGAGTTTCCTTTGTCGCGTAAAGACTCAAGCGTCTCGATCAGACGGTCGTTATCACAGGCGTGTAGTCCGATACTGGGCTCGTCCAAGACGTAGAGCACGCCCGCCAGATTGGTGCCGAGCTGAGCGGCCAACCGAATGCGTTGGGCCTCGCCGCCGGAAAGAGTGGAGGTGGGGCGATCGAGTGAAAGGTAACCCAGACCGACGTGGTCGAGAAATTTAAGACGTTCTTCGATTTGAGGTAGAATATCACGCAAGATGATCTCATCGCGTTGCGTCGTTTTGAGACTGTGAAGGTGCGCGATTAACTCCGATGCAGTGGCGCTGAGGAGTTGAGGCAACGAGATCGGGGTGCGCTTGCCTTTGCGGTGTAACTTTACGGCCCGAACCGTGCGATTGAGGCGCGCACCTAGACAGTCCGGGCAAAGCGTGGATTCCGAATCTTCCAATGTAGCCAAGTCGGCGGCGATGTCAGCGATTTCAGGGGAAACGTCTTCGTCTTCGTCTGTCTTAAGCATCCACCCGAATACGCGCCCATGTCCGCGACACGTGGGGCACCAGCCGCGCGGCGAATTGTGGGAGAAGTGCTTCGGATCCAGCTCGGGGAAAGACTCACCAGACTCCAAGTCGGTGCGAGTATTAGAAAACCAGGAAATAATTTCGCCGGCGGGCGTTAGCAGGAAACAACTGCCGCGGCCGAGACGGAGCGCAGTGGTAAGCGCGGTCTTGTGGTCACGGTCAGATTTGAGGTCCGCCACGACTACCTCGACATCGTGCTCCTTGTAACGATCAAGTTTGGTGAACGCACTGGCGGGGTAGACTTGCCCATCGCTGCGCATAAGTTCGTAGCCTTGGCGAGCAATCCACTTGGCAATGGGCTCGTGGTGTCCCTTGCGACCGCGCACGAGGGGCGCGCACAGATACAAATGTTTGGCTTTGCGAGCGGCGCCGGAGCGAGTGACTTTGGCGAGAAGCTCGAGCAGTTGCGGTGGGCTTAGCGATTTCACCGGAGTATCGGATACCGGGTGATGTTGGATGCCGATTCGGGCGTAGAGTAGGCGGAGGTATTGGGCGACTTCGGTGATTGTCGCGACGGTCGATTTACGCGAACCGCGAGTCATGCGTTGTTCGATCGCGACTGTAGGAGGAATCCCGCCCAAGTGATCTATGTCGGGACGAGGCAACTGCTCCACGAACTGGCGAGCGTAAGCTGACATCGATTCCATGAAGCGGCGCTGGCCCTCGGCGAAAACGATATCAAAGGCCAAGGTCGATTTACCTGAACCAGATACTCCGGTCACCACGGCGAGCTCCTTCGCTGGAAGCGTAAGGCTGATGTTTTTCAGGTTGTTCTCCCGGGCTCCGGAAATCTGCAAACTCTGCGCATTAACCCCATACGTAACTTTCTTCTCTGCAGCTAGAAGCGTGGAGCTGTCACTTCCTATATGACAGTTTCCAGAGACGAGGGCCTCTTGGAGATAGAGGGTGGTGGCGGTGGCTTCTTTGGCGGGGAGTGCCGCGATTTTTTCGGGCGGGCCCTGAGCAATGATTTGACCTCCGCTGGAGCCTGCTTCGGGACCAATTTCGATCAGCCAGTCGGCGGATTTGAGCACGTCGAGATTGTGCTCGATCACGACGATGCTGTGTCCGCGATCGACCATAGTTTGGAGGACCTCCAATAACCGTCTCACATCGTGTCGATGGAGTCCGGTGGTGGGCTCGTCCAGGAGAAGCAAGGCCGGTGCCGTTTTTTCGCGGCCCAATGAGCCCAGATATTTAACCAACTTGAGACGCTGGGCCTCTCCACCGGATAGAGTGTTTAGGGGTTGTCCTAGGGTGAGGTAGCCCAGCCCCACTGTATTCAGACTTTGAAGTCGGGCATGAATGGCGGGCTTTTCGGCGAACAATGGCAGCGCGTCGGTGATGCTGGTGGTGAGCAGATCCGCGATTGATTTTCCCTGCCAGGTGATGGCGAGGATTTCGGATTTGAAGCGGCGGCTCTCGCAAATCGGGCAGGGCACAAAGACGTCGGAAAGGAACTGCATTTCAACCCGTTCGTAACCGAGGCCCTGACAATGGTCACAACGCCCGTCCCCAGCATTGAATGAGAAGCTGGACGGCGTAAAACCGGCTTCGACGGCGGCGGGTTCCTTGGCATAGAGCGTGCGGATACCATCCCAGGCTTCGCAAAACAGCGCCGGGTTTGAGCGAGGCGTGCGAGACAGCGGGCTCTGGTCGACCAAGACGATTTCATTGATCTGATCGGCGCCGGTGATCGATTTGATCTTGGCCACATCGTCCGTGATCTGATGGCGATCTGCGAGCAGGCCTTGGTGAATGACGTGATCCATCAGAGTCGATTTCCCCGAACCGGAAACGCCACTGAGACAAACGAAGCGCTGGAGAGGGATCTCGACGTTGATGTTTCGTAAGTTGTGTTTCGAAACCCCCTTGAATTTCAGTCGTGAGGTTTTGCGCGTCACCGGTCTGCGCTTAGCCGGCGCATCCACGGTAGCGCGACCAGAGAGATAGCGGCCGGTGATACTCTGCTCTGATTTGAGCATGGCTCCGAGATCACCTTCGAAAACAACCTCGCCTCCCGCATGGCCGGGCTCGGGGCCGATTTCGACCAAGTGATCGGCTGCGGTGATCATGGCTTCGTCATGTTCGACCACGACGACCGTGTTACCCGCATCGGTGAGGTCGCGGATGATGGCGATGAGCCGGTCGATGTCGCGTGGATGTAAGCCGACGCTGGGCTCATCGAGCACGAAGAGGGTATCGACCAAACCCGTGCCGAGACAGGAAGTGAGATTTACCCGTTGGACTTCACCGCCGGATAGCGTTTTGGAGGAACGATCCAAGGTGAGGTAGCCCAGTCCGACTTGTTCTAGGTAACGCAGGCGAGTGACCATGGCCTGAAGCGCGATTTCGGATTGATGGTCTTGTTCAACTTTGGATTTCGAATCTCGGCTTGCGGACTTTTTGAGCAGCCCGAGGAAATCATCGACGGGAATTTGGTAGAGCTCGGGAAGCGTATAACCCTGCCATTTCCAACAGAGGCTATCAGGTTGGAGACGCATACCATGGCATTGCGGACACAGGTTGTAGGCGCGGAAGCGGGAAAGGAAGACCCGCACATGCATCTTGTAGGTGTTCTTTTCCAACCAACTGAAGAAGCCCTTCAAGCCATACCAAGCTTTGGGCCATTCTTTGCTCCCGGCAACGTAGCCGGGTTCGCCATTTAAAACGAAGTCACGTTGATCATCGGTGAGCTCGGAATAAGGTATATTGGTGGGGATTTTGAGCCTCTTAGTGAAGACGAGGAGGTCGTTTTTTGATTCACCGTAAACTTGGCCCTCCCAGCATTTGATGGCGCCGTCGTCGATCGATTTGGTGTGGTCGGGGATGGCGAGGCGGTAGTCGATTTCGATGACCCGACCAAACCCCTTGCAGAGCGGGCACGCCCCCAGAGGAGAGTTGAACGAAAACAGCGCCGGTGAGGCCGCGCGAAAGGTGTGACCGCTGGTCGGGGAGTGAAGTCCGCGTGAGTAGTGTCCGATCGATTGGAAAGTGCCGCTGGTTGAACCTTCGCCAAAGAGATGAATTTGTCCCTGACCAAAATGCAGGGCAGCTTCGGCAGCTTCGAGAAAGCGAGCTTTGCCAGAGGCATTGAGTTTCGCCCTGTCCTGGGCGACAAAGACACGGTCGACTTGGGCGAGTGGTTTGAAATCAGCCTCGAGTGCATCGACGCGATGAGTGGTGAACTGGGGAGATTTCTTGGAGTTGGGCACGAGCACCCGCACGTAGGCTTGGCCACGGAGGTTTTTCAGAATCTCGGACCAGGTGATTTTTTCCGGTCGTTTGATCTCGAAGGCGACGACCACCTGAGCATCGGGATGGGCCTTGCGGGCTTTCGTCCAAATAGTCGCAGGGGTGTCGTCCTCGACGGGTTGGCCGGTCTTGGGATCGTAGCAGCGCGCAACTTGGCTGAACCACACTTTGGCGTAGTCTGTCAGTTCGGTCATAGTCCCGACGGTGGAGCGGGAGGTTTTGACGGTGTTGGTTTGCTGGATTGCGATGGACGGCCGAATATTCTCGATTTGGTCGACGGCAGGTTTGTCGAGTAGATCGAGGAACTGGCGGGTGTAGGCGCTGAAAGTTTCCACGTAGCGCCGCTGGCCTTCGGCATGAAGCGTGTCGAACACGAGTGAGCTTTTACCAGCCCCGCTAAGCCCAGTTACGACGATGTAGCGACCAAGTGGGAGATCGAGATCGAAGCCCTTGAGGTTGTTCTGGCGAACGCCGCGGAGGCGGATAGTGTCGGGGGCGGAGGGAAAGGCGGAAGTAACCACGCCTCCACGAAGTTCAGAGTTTGCCAAAACTCAACCTCAGCTCGAAGGACAATTGGCCAAGGTTGCACGAGCCGCTCGCAGGGCCGCCGCGATATCGGTCGGCGGTTCGCGATCGGTGACGATCGTGTGCGACTCCTGAAAGCAGGTCGCCAGTAACGGAGCCTTGCGGCCGAACTTGGAGTGATCGACGGCGAATATACTGCGATCGGCGGCCGCGACCATTTTGCGCTGAACGGCCGCGATCAATTCGTTGTGGGCCCAGATACCTTTGTCGGTAACTCCGGATGCGCCGAGAATAGCGATATCGGCGTGGACCCGCTCGAGCGTCTCTTCGCAGTGCGGTCCTACGAGGACGCCAATACGATTGTGAATGATCCCTCCGGTCACGATCGTCTCGACGGTGCCGACGTCGCTTAATAATCCAGCGACTGGGAGTGAGTTGGTGATCACGCGAAGGCGTTTGCCGATTAGGAGGCGGGCCACGGCATAGGCGGAGGTGCCGCCGTCGATGATCACGGTCATGCCGGGCGTGACCTGTTCGGCGATGAAACGAGCCATGACAAATTTTTCGTCGGCCCGGGTCTGGTCGCGGGAGATGAAGTCGTATTCGCGGGCCAATTCGTCAGGATCAACGACAGAAGCCCCACCGTGGTGTCGGCGGCAAACCCCCTGAGCTTCGAGATCAACAAGGGCCCGGCGCACCGTAGACGTGGAGATGCTAAACTTTGCCGCGAGGGTGTGTAGGTCCGCGTAACGATTTTCGCGGATGTATTTTTCGATTAGCTCCAGGCGGTGGCGGTGAGTCATGCGGTAGAGTCGAGTGAGGCCAATTTCAGGAACAAGTCCAGATGGGCTTTGATCTGGGCATCCGAAGAAAACTGGGCGAGGGCGTTTTCCCGGCCGCGTTCGCCCATCGCGCGGAGGATTTTCGGATTCTGGCAGACGGCGGTGACTGTTTTGGAGAATGTATCCATGTCTCCAGCGGGAATCAGGTGTCCGGATTCGCCGTCGATGAAGGTTTCGTCAATTCCGCGAGCAACGCAGGCTACGGCGGGCAGACCATGCGCTTGGGCTTCGATGAGAAAGTTGGAGAGAGATTCACGTTTGGAGGCATGGACGGCCAGATCCGCCGCGGCGTAGAGCGGACGAGGATCGTTAAGCCATCCGAGAAATTTCACGCGATCGTTTAGCGAGAGTTCATTCGCTTTCTTACGGCAGGCATTCAACGCGCTGCCTTCGCCGGCAAGCCAGAGTTGATAGGGGAAGTCGGTCGGAAGTCGGGAAGCCATCTCGACTAGTGCGATCTGGTTCTTCTCCGGACGAAACATGGCGACGCAAAGGAGCACGTGGTCTTGGGCCGTCGCACCGTGCTTTTGGCGAAGCAGGGCCCGAGCATTTGAATCTGTGGGTTCGTCGGTGGGACCAAAAACGAGGGCGTTGGCGATTACGGAAATATGATCGGAGGCGATTTTGTGCTCCGCAGTCAGATGGTCATGGGCGGCGCGGCTGTTGGCGATGACGTGCCGAGTGCGGCGCAGGGAACGCCGAAACGTCCAAGGTAGGGATTTGCCGGTGCGTAAGGTGGAGATGATCGCGGCCTTGGGCAGGGCCTTTTGCAGCGAGCCGCCGTAGCTGTTGGCCATGCGTCCCATGCAAAGCACGATGTCGGGTGCGATTGAACCGGCGTGACGGATGAGGCCGGGAGCCCACCAATCGAGCTTACTGTCGCGGCGTTGCAGAGAAGTAAGAGTTAATCCGGACGTTGCCTTCTCGGGTTGCAGGGCGCCTCCGGGACGAAACGTGACGAGATGAGTGTCGTGGCCGGCCTGGGCGAACGCAGTCGCGAGTAAGACCGATTGGCGTTCGGTCCCACCACTGCGCAGGTAATCTTGCACGACGAGTATTTTCATTGCCGGGAACCGCGGAGGAGAGGGAGAATCAGCAACAGAGATGAATCACCCGATGATACAATTGCTGGTGCGGTGGAGTATTTTGGCGCTGGGAGTCACATTGGCTACTAAATTGGTGCCCGGCATCCAGTGCAATGACGCATCGAGGTTGCTCATTGTCGTCGTATTGCTCAGTTTCCTGAATGCGGTGCTCAAGCCGATGTTGGTATTGTTCACGCTGCCCTTCATTGTGTTCACATTGGGGTTTGGGATCGTGATGATCAATGCGTTCTTATTTTTACTGGTCGCTCGGGTGGTCGATGGATTTTACGTGGCATCGTTTGGATCCGCATTTTTGGGAGCGTTGATCGTGAGTATCACCAATTTGGTGCTCATCAATATGCTGCGATCTAAAGGACCTCCTCCCGGAGGCGGCAAAGGCGGGAAGGGCGGAAACGCTAAGCCACCCCGTCGTGATCCGGACGTGATCGACGTCTGAAGCTGGCTGCGCGGGTGATCCGCGTTTCAATTTGACCGGGGTTGATTCGGGAGCGACCTTACGGGCTAACTATATCAACACATGGCTGAATCACAGGAATACGATCTCATTGTAATTGGCGGCGGACCTGCGGGCTACGCGGGTGCGATTCGCGCCGGTCAACTCGGCAAGAAGGTGGCTTGCGTGGAAATGGAAAACGCCGGTGGCACCTGCCTCAATTGGGGCTGCATTCCGACCAAGGCTTTGCTGAAGAGCGCCGAGCTTTACGGAAAGATGCAAAAGGCCGAGCAGTTCGGTTTTGAGGTCGGCGAGATCAAATTCGACTTCGCCAAGGTCATGGAACGCTCACGTGGTGTTGCCGGTCAGATGGCCAAAGGCATCGAGTTCTTGTTCAAGAAAAACAAGGTCGATTATGTGCGGGGCAAGGCGCAGGTCAGTGCCGCTGGCATGGTCTCGATCATCGACGGTGATCAGGCTGGGACTTTCCTGAAGGGAAAGAACATCATGATCGCGACGGGTTGTAAGATGCGCCACATCCCCGGTCTCGACGTAGATGGCGAACGCGTGATGACCTCGCGCGAGGCACTGGCGAACAAGAAACTACCGAAATCCATCGTGATTGTGGGCGCCGGCGCCATCGGCGTTGAATTTGCCTATTTCTACAACGCCTTCGGCACCGAAGTGACCTTAGTCGAAATGCTGCCGAACGTTCTTCCGGTCGAAGACGAAGAGGTTTCCAAGACCCTCGAGCGTTCCTTTAAGAAACAAGGCATCAAGGTTCACACTGGCACCAAGTGTGAGAATTTCCAAGTCGGCAAAGATTCCGTCAAACTTGACCTCGTCAAGGGCGACAAAAAGGAAGAGATCGAAGCCGAAGTCGTGCTATCCGCGATCGGCGTGGTGGCGAATATCGAAGGCGTCCTCGCACCGAGCGTGAAAGTCGCTCTCGACCGCAACTACGTGAAGGTCGGCGATGATTACCAGACCAATATCAAAGGCATCTACGCCGCGGGTGATATCATTGGACCACCTTGGTTGGCTCACGTGGCGACCTTTGAAGCGGTTAACGCGGTCAACGGGATGTTCGGCCATGGCAAGGCGCGTCGCGTCGGCAATTTTCCCGGCTGCACCTACTGTCAGCCGCAGGTCTCCAGCACCGGTTTGACGGAGCAGGTGGCGAAAGAAAAGAACCTCGATTACAAGGTCGGTAAGTTTCCGTTCACCGCGTCGGGCAAAGCGGTAGCAAGTGCATCATCGGAGGGCTTTGTGAAAGTAATCACCGATGCCAAGACCGGCGAAATTTATGGTGCTCACATCATTGGTGCTGAAGCCACCGAGCTTATCGCTGAGTATGGTTTGGCCATGGATTTGGAAGCGACCGTCGAAGATATCCATCAGACGATCCACGCCCACCCAACGCTCAGTGAAGCCGTGATGGAAGCCGCCGCAGCTTCGCTCGGCGAAGCGATTCATATTTAGTCGGATCGCACCGTGTAAATTTACGATGCACGTTTACCTGCCAGTCTGACGAGATGGCGACGCTCGAAGGCGAGACGCGGATGTTCCCGTTGTTTGAGTCAATCGAGCAAGTGCGGCGTATCTTGCCAGGGCCGGGAGCGTTTCGAACGCAAACCGAAGTGTTCTTTCCCAGGCGCGCCCGGGAGGGGCGCTACTAGGAATCTGCTTTCGGGGTGGGGCGCTTGAGAGAGGCATTGAAGGGGTCGGAGAGGGGCGAAAGGCGATTGCAGCGGGAAGATGGGTGGAGTCTGATCTGAAATCCTAAAAAACGAGAACTATAATACGGAAATTCAGGTAACCCCCCCCTCCTCCCAGCAGGGCGTTAAAAGGAATTTCCTATCAGTAATTGGTAGAGCAGTTGACTCTTGATCAATTGGTTCGGGGTTCAAGTCCCCGATCCAGTAGGACAATTTATTGGCCACCTTGGCTCAGTTGGTAGAGCAGTTGATTTGTAATCATCAGGTCGTCAGTTCGACTCTGACAGGTGGCTTCATTTTGAAACCCTTAGTATTTTGACTTTAAGGTTTTTTTTTACCCTTATTTCTAAGCTGTATTTTATCCATACAACAAACCACTACAGTGTGCGGGAGTGTTAAAACAGATACTCCAGTCAAAGTCTTGGCCAACCAATCTAGTTGGATACCGCGCACCGAAAAAGGCAAAGCAAAAATAATCCACATTCCAATAAGTGCAATGAAGGTCATCAAACCAGTCAGCTGAAGCCAGCGAATGTTTAATTTAAGGTACTGCTTCGAATCTAGCAACTGACTCCCTGAGGTATCGGTCGAGAGTATTCTCAAGGTGTGGCGTAAACTGTGCCACAGTGCAAAATAACAGCCAATCGCCCACAAGGCTGGAATAAACAAAAACCAACCGAATAAAGCTATGCTCTCGAGACTATCAACGCACAAGGGACGCATCTCCTCTTTGCTTATATAAATCGATGCAGCTAATACGTTTACAGTAGTCAGTCCAAGTGGGACCAGCAGAAAAAACAGCGGATAACTTGAGACCCACTCCGCTTGGTAGTTAACCTGGCCACCGCTGCTCACTAATGCCTCGATTACATTTCGATAGGTATCATTGCCCAAATAGCCAGGTAATAAGATGGGTATACTGCCTCTCGATAGAATATGTAATGCAGTGAGAACCTTGGAGCGGGAAAGATAAGTCGCTTGATGGACTTGAACTGAAATATATCGATCACCTTGACCCCAATGAAAAATTGTTAATCCGAGGAAAAATAATGCTGCTGCGGATGGTTTGAAATCCCAAAAGGTCAGATAAGCTAGGGCTGTTAAAGTGTAGAGAGACAAGGTAGCGATACGCCTGTACCAAGAGTCTTTTCGCAGCATACCCCATAACAGTAAATGATCCGCACCGCCGTGTGGCATTCCGAATATAAAAAGGCTTATAATTAGGGGTAGTAGCTGCAGATATATTGGCCATTCTGCGCTTTTAAGACCAAGGCCGGCTAAGGGCACGAACAATAATAAAGTAAGCGTCATTAATCTAAACGAATGTCTGTTTAGCACAGAATGCTGATCTGCCTGCATGACTGGCACAGGACTCCATTCGACCCACTTCACGACACCTCCCTCCGCCAGGCACGCCAAAGGCACAAACCTTGTAGAACAAATAAATTAGTCAGCGTGAAAAACAATATTTCTT
The DNA here is from genome assembly GCA_913058185.1 of uncultured Verrucomicrobiota bacterium. GTDB lineage: Bacteria > Verrucomicrobiota > Verrucomicrobiia > Opitutales > Opitutaceae > Actomonas. Next base: position 6,715 of record CAJXQX010000049.1, on the reverse strand, counting down.
CTGCCGGTAAATGACCGATGCCCCATCCTGTGCGCGTCGCTGGCGTAATCGACCAGACCCCCTTAAATATCGCGTAATAATCAGCTATAGATAGATAAACACTCAAGCCAATCCATAGCGGCGCCCAAGTCTTAAAAGATCTAATCAGCGTATGAGAGCCCAAGCCCCACTGCAGCGCTAGCGGCGGGCAGGCCCAAACCAGAATAAGCCCAATGTAAGTACCTGCTGTATGCATTAAGCTTAGCGCACCGACAAGACCGACCAACAGCGCCATGAGTAGCCCAGTATAAGAAAACCTGAGTTTAGTATATTGACTGTGTGGGACCCATGAAGTCCAAAGTACTCCCGCTAAGGTAGCCTGAAGAACCATAAAAAAATATTCTTCGATAGGCACGTATCCCAAAACCCCAACGACACCTCCTGTTGGATAAGTCCAAACACCACGCATAATTAAGTAATTATCCCAGGGAGCCGTATAGAACAAGGCCATGAGGCCCATTAAAGCAATCGGTAGGCGCTCAGTTTTGTTTGCCTTGGTGAGTAAGTTTTTGGCGCAGAGCGAGACGAGTAATGGCAAACAAACGAAAATAATCAGGAATTCAAAATAGGTCATTGATTACTTTTTATACAATGAGCGGGTAATGCATTTGATCAAAAAAAATATTTTTTTGGACTGCTTTACTACAGCGCGATTTTCGTGGAAATGTTCTGGCTCAGTACGAATCACATTACCTATCTCGCGATACATTTTGGACGCCCAGCGCACAACAATACGGATTCTCAGTGGCAGGTAGTCGATACCCGCGTCTGCACGGGTATATAATTCATCAGCCATTTGCAGTAGGCGCTCTTTAGCGGCGGTGCATGCTTCACGTGAATCGCAATTCCCTGATGTCAAATCTGCAGTCGTGAGCGCCGAAGAAAACAAGTTAGCAGGCAGGTAGATTCTGTCATTCTCAGCATCTTCAAAAACATCGCGACAAATGTTGGTTAATTGCATGGCGATTCCCAAATTATTAGCGTGTTCAAGCGCTTTCTTATCTTTGACCCCGAAAATTGGGCATAGCATCAGCCCGATTGTGCCTGCTACGCCATGACAATATTCAAGCAGTTCTGCTTCTGAGCTCATCCTCACTGATTGCTGCTCCATGAGCATAGCTTGCATGAGTTCGGCAAGGGGTTTGCCGTCTAGACCCCAACGCGCTTGAAGGAATCGATAATGGTCTAAGAGGTTATGAGGTAGATTATTTTGCCATGCATCCATCGCATCTCTCAGCAAATCTGCATAGCCCTCATCTGCCCAATCATCGAGCGTTCTACAAATGAAATACAGGCGGAAAACAGCATCTGCCTGAGCTTTTGGCAGAAGTAATGAAGCCAGTGAAAAAGTCTTACTCTTTGAGCAGAATAATTTCTTTAGATCGCTCATGCAGTCATCTCTAGCCGGTGGCACAAGTTTTTCTATCACACGAGCCGAGGCTACGACTCCTGGCACTCCGGCCCCGGGGTGAGTGCCTGAGCCACAGAAATAAAGATTTTCAAGTTCCTCTGACTTGTTGTGAAAGCGAAACCATGCTGATTGTGTAAACAAAGGAGCGATCGAAAAGCCGCATCCCCACAAGGTGTTAAATTTGCCTTCAAAGTCATCCGGGGTGACGTAGTGTGAAACTTCGATACAACTGCCCAACTCTGGTAGCAAAGTGCTCTCTAGCTGTTGCTCTACCTGTAATCTTATTTTCTCACCTGCCTGTTGCCAATCAATGCTTGCCTTCTTGTTCGGCACTGGAGCTAGCACGTAAAAGGCATCTCCGCCGGCAGGCGCCATAGCACTATCAGTTGCTGCCGGTCGATGCAGGTAAAGGCTGAGGTCATCAGAAAGAACTTTTTGATCATAAATCTCTTCCAATAAGTCCTTAAATGTTTCGCCCATAATTATAGTATGGTGCTTTACATCTGGGTAAGGCCGGCTCGTGCCAAAATACCAAACAAATAGCCCCATCGAATAAGTGAGCCGATCTATCCTTCGATTCGTCCACTTTTTGCGATGTTTTTCGTCGATTAAATCTCGGTATACTTTTGCTGGGTCCGCGTCAAAAACAACAAGATCAGCGCGCTTCTCTTGACCCTCTGCCATGCTGATACCAACAGCCTTACCATTCTCTACTATAATCTGATTCGCGCTACAGTTAAGTTCCAGTCGGATACCCTCCTCCTTCATCAGTAAGACCAATGCATCAACTAGTGACCCGGTACCCCCGCGAGGGAACCACACACCCCACTTGCGCTCGAGATAGTGTATGAGGCAATAAATTGATGTAGTATTCATGGGATTACCACCAACGAGCAATGGGTGAATACTAAATGCCCGCCTCAGGCGCTCATCTTTTAGAAAGCTCGAGACCAGTTTATAAACTGAAAGATAGCTCTTAAGCGCTAGTAGGGCAGGAACCTGTCGGATCATGGTCCAGAATTTGTGGAACGGTTGGTCTGATAGTTTCTCAAAACCCACCTTAAATATTCTTTTAGAAAAGTTAACCAGGTCGACATATCCCTTTCCCTCTCCCGGAGAGAGGCGATTGATTTCCGAAACAGTATCTTCAATGCTGCCGCAATAATCGAGCTTAGACCCATCGAAAAACTCAAATCTGTACCAGGGTTCAACGGGTAAGAATTCGATGTAGTCCTCACGCTTTTTCCCAAATAGTGCAAAGAGTTCGTCGAACAAAAAAGGTGCTGTTATTACAGTAGGGCCTGCATCAAATTTAAACCCATTGATCTCATAGACTTGAGCTCGCCCCCCCGCCTTTGGATTATTATCAATTACGGTTACCGCATAACCTAGCCGGCGTAGACGCAAAGCGGTCGCAATTCCACCAAATCCTGCACCGACAACTATCGCACTTCGACGATTTTTTGAGCGATGCGGCATGCCATATTAGAGCTAATCAAACCTATACCACTTAACTACTGACCGGCAATTTTCTATTAGATGATGGTAATGGTTTGAGTTCGATAAAAGGAATGAGTAATTCTTTGAGTATTACACAGACTTGGTTAGGTAATGAATCGGCAAGCTGAACTGAATCTGCAACCAAAGACTGTTGGTAGTCGTTAATATAATCAAAGCACTTGTCGGTGGACATACTATTGTTGGTCAAGATGTGGTATAAATTGGGGCGACCATTTTTTAGGTCTGATGAACCCTCCCGCCCCGATTTAGTGCCGAGAAAATCACTCTGGTCGTCTTTTATCTGATAAGCTACTGCTAGGTTAAGAAATATTGTGTTCAAGCGATCCACGTCGCCTATCTGATTAGATATTAATGCTATACAGCGTGCCGGTAAAGCAAACAGGGCGCCGGTTTTGCGGGACGCCATACGGTAGTAATTTTCTAATATCAGCCGCTTATTGTGGGCATCAAATTCTAGCTCTGCCACTGCGCCAGATACCGCTGAGCTGACGGCTGCTGATATTTCACTAGTCCAATGCACCTTGGTGGCATCGGATACCTTTGAATCGATAGCGATCTCGTAGGCCTTCGATATAAGTAAATCGCCGATCAAAAGTGCCTTCGCTTTTCCGTACTTCTTCCAGATTGTCGCACAACCTCTGCGCTTAGTATCCTCGTCTATGAGGTCATCGTGTATGAGACTCGCATCATGCAGCAACTGCGTCGAGGCAGCTATATCTAATATTGTGTCCTCGGGAATCTCGTAAGCCGCACCTAGGTCCAAACAAATTTTGCCGCGTATATTCTGACCGGACCAAAAATATGGATCATCCGAAAAATCGGCCAGTGTTGAGTCACTCAAAAAACAAGCCCTGAGCTGCCTCTCAAGGCGGCTCAGGGCTGAGGTCTTCAAATCCATTGCGTGTAAAAACTAGTAATTTTTACGACACACTTTCACTGTCGCTGGTAGCAGCTACCCAAATCGCGAGTCCAAAGGCTGCTTTGTTCACTAAGTCAGCAAGGTTGTAGACTATGTTCAATGTTTCGCTGTCGCTACTGCCTCCGCCCATGTAAGCGAGGAAATAACCGATTGGGTAGATCGCCCAACCAACGGTAACAATAAGACGAATAGTCTTAAAGGCTTTCTGAGAAGCCACATTGCCGCTGTTCGCATTGAGCTTAGAGGCTTCACCTTTAAAGATTTCATAGATGATGTAGAGCCAGCCTGCCATGCCCACAGCAAATCCAAGTGTTGTATCTACATAACCAGCCTCACCCAAGTAACCACCAATCAGCATTACCAGAGATGCGACTAAGAGCTTCCAGAAGACTCGCACGCTGACCACTGTCACTGCAGCAAGAATTAAGTAAAACTCTACTATTTGCAGTGGCACAGTTATCAACCAATCAATGTAGCGGAAAACTGTTGGGCTAGATCCTGTATCGATCCAAACGTCACGCATGTAGAGGTAGTGCCAAAAAGCAATACCTGTAACGAGACCTGCAACTGTTAGGGAAGTTTTCCATTTGCCTTTCGCGCGATCGCGCTCGACGAAGAAGAACACAGTCGCAGCAAGCATGATTGCAGTCGCCAGCCAGAAGCTGACGCCAACGAAATCACTTGGATGCAATGAGCCGCTGTGGGCAATAGCCCCAGCGGAATGGTCGGCGCCAAAAGCAAATACTGTTAGAAACAGTGAGCTGAATAACATAAACAATATTTTTTTACTATACATTTTGTTTTATTATGGGATTTAGGAATAGGTCACGTGACTTTTTTGCATATAACGCGTATGAAAACGTGGCAGGGTAGCTAAAAAACTAATTCACGTGTATTGATTGATTCAAGTCTTTTTTTTCACATTTGATCGGGCCTAAGTTTGTGAGACACGGTTGTATCTTCTTTGGCAGGTTATGGGTTTAATAACGGGTTAGGCAATCGGGTTGTTCATTGCCCCCCATGCGGGCAAGATTTTGGCTTCGACCTGCATAGGGCTCTGATATCCCAGCGAGGCGTGTTTTCACCATATGAAGGGCAAACGGAAATCGGTTTCAACGATGACTGGAACGGACAGGAAATCATCGATACGGCGGCATATGTCGGCGCGTTCGCCCTGGCTAATTCTAGTGCAGATGCTTCACTTTTAGTTACTTTGGACGAGGACACCTACCGCACGCATCACCGAGACATGGTGCGGTGAGTCCCAGCCAATCTGCGGTTAGCCTTCCCACTCATCCAACCGCGCCAACACCTGCGGAATAACCTTCTTGAATCGGAAGAATCCGTGGGTGGCGTGGGGCCAGAGCAATGTATCCCAACCATGTCGGCGGAGGCTCAGCTGAACGCCAGATTCCCTACAAACCCGGGTGACGCGCGGCAGGATATCCGTCCAGATACCGACCGGCGGTTCGGCCATCAATAACACCTCGATTTGCGTCGCCTTCAGCCAATCCGCCAAACGGTCGACCGATTCAAACAACCCATTATCCGCGGACTTACCCAGCGCTGACCACATCGCCTCCTTTCGAAAGCGAACCACGTGATCAGCCGTCCCCCATTCCTCATACGCCTCCGCCAGAAAGAACCCCGCGACCGCGGCCGGCGCATCTTCAGCTGTCAGCCAAGCCGCGGCTGAGACATCCTCATCCGTCAGCAATATCCCCGTGCGACCTCCGGCCGACACAGCGGGCAACTCCTGAAGGGGTTGCACGGGAGGAGGCGGTGAGTGTTCCAGATCCACGGGAGTCTTGGCAAAATCTGCCGTCACCTCGAACCGATCCTGGGTGTAGCGCCTGACGTTCGGTCGCGTGGCCAGGTAGGTTTTGCCCGCGGTATGTAAACCCGCCACCCAGCGCCAACTCAGGGTATTGGAGGCCGGATCGCCATCCAAGAGATGTCGCAGGAACCAATCGGCTCCCAACTCCCACGGCAGCTTCAGGGTGTGTATCCAAATACTGGCGACCCACATGCGGGCGTGATTATGCAGATAACCCGTCTCGACCAACTCCCGCGCCCACGCGTCAAAACAATCGATCCCGGTTTTCCCGGCCACCGCCGCTTGGACCTCGCCGTCCCTCCCTGCCTCAGCCTGGAGCCGGGCCACGCGTTGCCGATAGTCTCGCCACACCGTCGGTCGCAGCTGCAACCAACCCTTCCAATACGTTCGCCAGCACACTTCATCGATGAACTTGCCCACCGTCGTTGCGCCGTGTTCCCGCCGCACCGCGGCTACCACTTCCCACTCCGGTAACTGCCGCACTCGAATCCAGGGCGAGAGCAGGGAAACGTTGGTGCGATGCGACGGTCCCTGATCGTGGTTTCGCTGTTCCGCATAGTCCCGCCCGGCGCGCGGCAGAAAATCTTCCAGCGCTGCCAAAGCGGCTTCGCGGTCGGCAGCAGGAAACGGCGGGAAGGACGACATCTCCTCACTGAGCACACCACCAGCCGGAGCGCCAGTCGCACCCGCAAATGCTCAAAGCAGCCGGGACTTCGGATTGAGAATTGGTCGGGTTACGAAAACTGAGCCATTGAAAGAGAAGTCTGGGAATCCAGAAAGGACCCATGGCCGGGACGGTTGGATGAGTGCCTTTTCCGAGCACCATTTACCTAGGTGGAAATAAAAAGGGAACGGAAAGGGAACATAAGGCCCCCAGAAGTGGCCGTTAAGGCCCTTTTTAGAGGATTATGGAGGTTTGGCTGACCCATTTCTCCCGCTAGCGCTCCTTGGGTCTTCATGTTGCTTAATCAGCCTATGTTTTAATCCC